>CAZORO010000395.1:0-5595 GCA_964581845.1 uncultured bacterium | reverse complement strand
AACCCTGGCCGCCACTTGTCCCGGTACCGTCGAAACGCCTGACCGAACGAATCCTTCTTGTGCGTGGGAACCACAAAGTCCTCCGGAGCGGCATTCCACCGGCCCCGAGCCTCATCGAGAATATCCACGAGGAGCCCCGTCACCAGAATCCTCCGGAAGGATTGAACACCCGCCTTTGGATCCACCTCAAAGGCCACAACGCCACTCGTCAGGTCCACGGAGGACCATCGCAACTTCCGGACCTCTTGGACTCGCATGGAAGCGAGCGCCGCCTGTGAATATGCCGTTTTTCAACGCTTCGATCGCAACGGATCTCCCGTCTCTAAATGGACACATGGAAGAAACATACCGGCCGGTAACCATGAGAATGACCCCAATTACGAACCTGGTGGAAGCGCTTCGCGTTCCTGCAACGGCGCAGTGCTTTCCAATGGGAATACCGTCTACGCTCTCACTGACCGCTCCGGCGGAACCCCAGCCGGGGCATTTGGATTGCCGGGAGGAAGAATCAATCTGTTCTCCATTACTAATGCAGCGGGAGACACTTTCGTTGTTAACACCCAACCGGCTCATGGCACGACCGGAGAAGGCAATGCGCTCAACGGTCAAGATCAGCAGGGCACCGACGCAAGCCCCAAGGGGTGGTTTGTTCACCGTTCCGACGCAGCCAGTGGAACCGTATCCTTCTATAAGAATGACGGGACCCGTTTCGCTGAGACACAAGGATATGGTGCTGTCTGGACAGGCGCGCTCTTGCCAGGTGGAGTGGGCACAATGGATGTTACTGGCCGTGAAAGAGAGGTTTCCGCGGGAGGTGATTTCTGCTATATCGCGGCACGGTATGACAACGGAGACGGCATTATGCACCCAGCGGTGTTGCAGTGGAGTGTGGATCCAGCCGCGGGGACAGCTACGCCAACCCGCGTGATCGTCGCGGACACTGACGCGCCGGTGACCCAGTCAGCAAGAACAGACAACATGTCCATCTCCGCCAATGATGCAGGCGATGTCGTCATTGGCTGGCGCGCCAGCCCAGCGGAGGGCAATATGGGAGCACCCGTGGCACGAGTTTTCGCTCCTGATGGGACACCCTATACCGGCACTTTCTACACGAGCAGTCTTGCCGATCCAACCACTGACAATACAGAAATCTCAATTGGAATCTTCTCCAACAATGCGACTCTAAAAGTGGCCTGCTCGGGCGCGGTGGCTTGTATCACGTGGATCTCGGACAATGGTGTGACAACGGCGGAAGGCAACAATTGCTGCGGTAATCCCAAGATCCCAGCGGTCTCCACGGTTGCCCGGTTGTTCCAATTCAAATCCACCTCATCCGTTGCGGGTTGGGATCTTTATTAATCAGCGGTGTTTGATACCAGGGATGATTTCGAAACGGGGCCGTATCAATGGATGCGGCTCCGGTTCTATCAGCAAAGGGTCTTGCGTGGAAATCCTACTCAATCCCCAATTTCTGCATCTTGCGTAGAAGATTGCGCCGGCTAACACCCAGAAATGCCGCAGTCTGTCCGCGCCGCCACCGGTTTCTCTCGAGGGCGGCATGGATCACTTCTTTTTCAATCCGCCCAATCTCTTCATCGAGCACTTCCTGTAAAGGCAGTCCCTCCTCGATTTTCTGCATCAGGCAGGTCACTGGCGAAACTCCATTGCCATGGTTTTCTGGGGGGAACAGGTCAATCACAGGCTTGGTGGATGGAAGCGGAGCTACCTCCATCTCAGTGGAGCTGGAGTTGAAACCGACTGGAAGATCCGCGCTCGTGATCATCTCCCCATGGGAAAGAATCACAGACCGTGTGATCACATTCTCAAGCTCGCGGACATTTCCCGGCCAGTGGTGGGAGAGCAGTCTCTCCATCACATCCCGCGAGATGCCGGTGACGGTTCTTCCATACTGGGCATTGGCTTTCTTGACGAAATGATCGATCAGGAGCGGGACATCGGCGGTACGGTTCCGTAGGGGAGGGAGGAAGATGGGAATGACATTCAAACGGAAGAAGAGATCCTCCCGGAAGTTCCCCTTCGCCACCTCGGCGGCCAGGTCTTTATTGGTGGCGGCGATGATGCGGACATCGGCCTGAACCACCCGGTTGCCGCCCACGCGCTGGAACTGGTGATCCTGGAGGATTCGAAGCATCTTGGCCTGGAGCATGGCATCCATATCACCGATTTCATCCAGAAAAATGGTGCCCCCATGAGCATGTTCGAACTTACCCATCTTCTGGGCATGAGCACCGGTGAAAGCTCCACGTTCATGCCCGAAGAGCTCGCTTTCCAGCAGAGTGGCCGGTATCGCCGCGCAGTTAATCGGGACAAAGGGGCCATTACGGCGCTTGCTATGACGGTGGATGGCGGATGCCACCATCTCCTTTCCCGTACCAGACTCCCCCAGGATGAGAACCGTAACATCCTGTCCCGCGATCTTCTGAATGAGACGGTAGATGTCACGCATCTCCGCGGTCGAGCCGATGATCTGGTCGAATCCAAGGGTGGCATCCATCTGTCTCGAAAGGATCTGCAAACGGTTTCGCAATAACCGTTTCTCGAGTGCCCGGCGCACCACCACCCGCATCTCCTCGACATCGAAAGGCTTGGTGAAGTAGTCATAGGCCCCCACTCGGATCGCCTCCATGGAAAGTTCCTTGGAACCATAAGCGGTCACAAAGAGGACAGGAATATCGGGATTGATGCGGTTGATCTCCCTCAAAGCTTCGATGCCATCGAGTTCTGGCATCCGGTAATCAAGCACAACCAGATCGAACCGGTTGGAGGCGAAAAGGTCGACCGCCTCGCGGCCATTCGAGGCTTCAGTACACACACACCCCATCGGGGTCAGGGTCTCCTTCATCGCGAAGCGGACATTCTCCTCATCATCCGCCAACAGAATCTGGACTTGTTGTCCTGGGTCCTCCATGGTCATTCATTCGTCCTTGCTTCATCAAAGATCGCCTGGGCTTGCCTCTCCCCAGAGTCATTCATGTCCGCTACGCCGGAGGGCGCGCTCAACGGCAGGGAAACGGTGAACAGGGTTCGCCTGTTTCCACTCTGCACATCCACCCTTCCGCCATGATCCCGCACGATCGAATCGGTGATCGCCAAACCCAACCCGCTTCCATGATCCTTGGTGGTATGGAAGGGGACAAAGAGATCATCCAGTTCACTTGGGGGGATCGATGGACCTTCATTCTCGACCTCGATGAGAACCCTCTCCCCATCCACGCGGCGAGCGGAGACAAGGACACAGGTGTCCGAGGGGGATGCCTCGATGGCGTTGATCACAAGGTTGAGAAGAGCCTGGATGATGTGCTGGGGACGTAATACCATTTCCAGATGAGGATCCTCAAGAGAGACATCGATCCTGGTTTTGTGCCGCCTGGCCATATGTCCCGCCAATTCAACCACCGAGTCCAACACCTTTTGGAGGGAGGTCTGGCAGGGTTTCTCGTCATGGGATGACACCAGCAGGGAAAGCCGGTCAATGACTCGATTCACCCGGTCGACCTCATCTAACATGACCTTGGTGTAGGAGTGGACTTTCTCGGTGGATATGGATTCAGAAGTATGAAGGAGTTGCGAAAGCCCCCGGATCGAGGCCAGGGGATTTCTCACTTCATGTGCGATTCCAGCGGCGATTCGTCCCAGAGAACTGAGACGTTCAGCGGTACGGATTCCGGTGGTGAAAGCCTCTAGACGTGTCATATCAAGGACTGTTAGCACCAGGGAAACTGGTTTACCGTCGTTATCCCTAACCCAAGCCAAACGGGCACTGACAGGCCGGACTTGGTCAAAGCGGTCCATCACATGCACTGTCTCTTGCGGTAAGTCGGATTGCCTTTCAAGCGCCCTTTGGAAAAGATCCCTCAGGACCGGTGTACGTTCGAACACCTGGCGATAAGTCCTTCCCCGCATCCGTTCACTAGGGATCTCAAAAAGACGTGCCGCCATGGGATTGGCCCAATCTACAACCCCTTGGGGATCAAAAAGGATCACCCCGCTTGAGATTGTACCGAGCACTGCTTGGGCACGGCTGGGGAGGTTTTTGCCCATCTCCTCGAGAACACGGTTGATAGAAGCCGCCAAGCCGGAAAGCTCCGGTTGCTGGTCCATCACAATTGGTTCTCCACGCCCACCTTGAATCAACTTGTCAAGTTGCCTCTTGTATCTCTTGAGTGGCAGCAGGATCACCCAGGCCCAAGCCAAGCCAACCACTCCCCCCGCCGCTGCAATCCCCCACAATACCCGCCGTGCTGACTGAAGAGACTGCCAAACGTTCCCTTTCCCGCTATCCCAACCAAATTCAACATAAGAAATCAGGAACCAACCCACCGCAAGAGCAAAAAGGACAAAGAAGGTAGGGAGCGCTACCACAAGAGGTAACATATATGTCCTCGGCCGGGTATTTACTGGCCGATTTTGGGCCATATTCGGATCGCCTCCTGCAGGAAGTGAAGCATCCACAATCTATTGTGAATCAGAACTGAGTGAAATGTCAATGGAAAAGGATTTCTAAACAACGGGCGGTTCGTTCATCTTCGCCGAGGGAGTGGCCACAAATGACCCATCGGAAAGATGGACACGCACATCTTGTCCCACTTCCACTGAGTGAATCGAACGAATATGCCGTGCTTCATCAGCTGTCTCGCACATCGCATATCCACGCCTCAGTGTGGCCAGTGGATCCAGGACATGAAGACGTCCAGACAACGTTTTGACATCACCTGTCCAACGAACCAAGTCGACCCGAACCAAGGATTCCAGGCTGGCTTGTTTGCGCTGGACCTCAATGTGGAAGGCACGCAGGTCTCTTCTTAGCGCCTGTTCACCGCGTCCCAAAAGGTCATCCACCCGTTGACGGTAGAAGGGGAGAAATGACAAAGGACTACGCGCGAGAAGACGGCTGCAGAGGGATTTCAGATCCATACGAAGAACATCCAGTTCCCCAGTCATGGCGGAGGCCAGACGATCCTGGATCTGGTCCAGTTCATCCTTCATGGCGGAGAACTCACCGGCCAGGTACCCCGCCGCCGCGGTGGGAGTGGAGGCCCTCAAGTCGGCCACAAAGTCGGCGATGGTGAAATCGACCTCATGCCCCACTGCCGAAAGGACCGGTACCGGACTGGCCGCCACAGCCCGCGCCACTACCTCCTCATTAAAAGCCCAAAGGTCCTCTAAAGAACCACCACCACGGGTGATTATGATCAGGCCGGGATTGAAGTTGGGAGCCATCCGAAGAGCATTGACAATCTCTGGGGGAGCCTCAACACCTTGTACTCTGACTGGAATGACCAGCACATGCAGCGGAGTATCATATATTTCCAAGGTCCGTAGAAAATCATGGAGCGCTGCCCCAGTAGGAGAGGTAATGACAACAATCTTCCTCAATGGGCGGGAAGGGAGCCGTTTACGTTCTGGACTGAAAAGACCCTCCGCCTCCAGACGGCGTTTGAGTTCCTCGAAACGTATCTGTAATAACCCCAGGCCGGCCTGAGCCAGGCTGGTGACATCGATCTGGTATTCCCCACGCGGTGCATAGACCGTGATCGAACCGTTGGCCTGCACCAGTTGACCATCCATCGGGAT
>CAZORO010000394.1:0-5625 GCA_964581845.1 uncultured bacterium | reverse complement strand
AGACCACATAAACGATTCCCGCGGTCGGTTCGGAGATGTTATGGGTGGCCGAATAGGCTCCCAGGAACAGATCATCAAAACCGTCTCCATTGGCGTCGCCACTGGCCACCGACCACCCCAGGAATCCCGCCGCCTGGCCACCCAGGATACGGACCAGCTGGTTGGTGGAGGGTGTATCCCGCAGATCAATCGTCGTACCCTCGATGCTGGCGCTACCATAGACCACATACACCTTGCCGGCGTCGGATCTGTTGTCCGGATCAGCGGCGCGCGCTCCCACGATGACATCATCAAACCCATCGGCATTGATGTCACCACTGCCGATAGACCAGCCCGCCAGATCACCAGGGGTATAACTGATGGAGTCGGGCAAGCCTGATTCTCCGAGGATCCTTGTCTCGCCATAGGTGCCCGCATCCCGCGACAGGTCGATGATCTGTCCGGGCTGGCTCGCGGAGCCATAGATCACATAGGCCTTTCCCGTATCGAACTCCGTGGTTGCCGTGGTATCCCCGATGCGGTCCGCGAACAGGGCCCCGATCAGAATGTCATCAAACCCATCCCCATTGATATCACCACTGGCCACCGAGTAACCCGCCGAGTCACGGGGATCATCTCCATACACTTGCGTGGTACGCCGCTGGTTTGAAAGAAAGGTGAGATTGATCGTGGTATCTGGGATGGTAGCTCCCCCATACATCACGTAAATCGTTCCAGTATCCGTGGCCTGGGGCAAACGCGGGTCGGCCACATAAGCCCCGATGATGATGTCATCGAACCCATCACCGTTGATATCTCCAAATGCGATACCATTGCCATTCTCTGAACCAAGATAATCCGTGGCATTTTGGCCATAGATCCGGAGCACGGGCGTGGCATCCCCGATGGATAGGTCAATCAGCGCAGGGAGTTCAGCGGCTTGGCAGACAAGAGTGAGTCCCAGGGTAAAGACGGCAAGTCCCCCCCTTATGGATGACAACAAATGCATAATCGCCCTTCCCGTATCGTCTCGGCTTTTGTTCCGGAAGTTCCCTTGCACGGACAACCGGCATGTCCACCAATGGAAACATCAAATACCATTGTAATGGTAGGGGTACGATGGAAGATAGAACAACATTATTTTGTGTAAATGGGGGCCAGCCAGGGCTGTTAGGGGCGGCTTCCCGGTAATCCTGCCTGGAGGCGTTTACTATGACTGATACCATCCCAGCCATCCTCCCCGAGGAACGGACCTTTGTCTCTTGCCACCGTTATGATCCCTTCCGGCGTTTCATCATCCGGATTCTGATGCCCGTAGTGGGCATCGCCGCTCTGCTGGGTTTTCTCATCCTGACCTTCTTTTTCTACCTTTCCCTGGGTCAACACATTCCGGAAGAGATACGCTTCCAGGTGTTCTTCATGCTTGGAATGGTAGCCTTGATGGGAATGGGGATGGTGGTTTGTTTTCTGGCTTTGGCGTGGAACCTGAACCGGAGGTTTTACAGAACCTCCATCCAGTGCGATACCCATGGCCTTCGATATCGATCAGGGCAGACACAGATTGCGGCTCCTTGGGAATCAGTGAGAATTGGGAGAGTCCTCGAATTGGGAAGGATGCAGTCCGCCGTGGTGAACACTTCAAACGGAAGGATTCGTATCGATCCGAGTTATGTCGATGAATCAGGGCCACACCCCAAGGTACGCGTCAGCTTTGGCAAGGAGTTCCTCCTTTACCCGGATGGAACACGGGTTCCTTACAAGGTGAGGGAGAATGAGCTCTTCCGGCTGATCGAGGAACGCACTGGTGATTCTACTAGACAGTCCCCCGTGCCAGTTCCCGGCACCCACAAAGCATGAAAATTGGCCCCATTAGCTGGTCCAAACCACATCGGCTGGTCCCGTCAACTTTACAGGTATGGGAAGAGAAACCCGCACATGATGGAAGCAACATCCCAATCCAACGGTGGGGCAAGCCCCACCCTACTGGGGTTTTTTCAAAACAGCAGCGAATTCATTCGTTTGGGTAAAACACAAGGCGAATAAATACGTCTTTCTGAATGAGAGTCTTTACTCCCCTAAGGTTTCCCGCACTATCTTGAGTAAGCTCGAGGGGCTGTAAGGTTTCTGTATGAAGGGAATGCCCTCTTTGGGGAGTTGCCCCCGATCGAGAGTGGTAAAGCTGTACCCGGTGCTGAATATAAAACGGGCCTTGGGGTGATCCCGGATGATCGCCTCATAAACTTGCCGTCCACTCATCCTTGGCATGACCATATCCAGGAGAAGGAGGTGAATCCGCTCGTGATTATCATGAAAGAGATTCAAGGCTTCCTCTCCATCGGCGGCGGCAAGGACTGTATATCCGGCATTTTGAAGAATCCGTTGAGCTAAATTACGTAAGAGTTCCTCATCCTCGGCGACAAGTATGGTCTCGTTACCACCTTGTGGGCGCGGCTGGCCGGAAGCAGCAGCCGTGGTTTGGGGTGAATCTGTTCTTACAACCGGGAGATACACTCGGAAAGTGGTTCCTTGATTCACTTCGCTGTAGACATGAATCATCCCTTCGTGTTGCCGGATGATCCCATAGACAGTGGCCAGTCCCAATCCTGTCCCCTGACCCACCGCCTTGGTGGTGAAAAACGGTTCAAAAATTTTATCGAGCAACTCGGGCGGAATACCACAACCGGTATCGGAGACAGTGATTTGGATGTAATCACCCTCTCGCGCCCATGAGTGTATTTCCACATAGCTTTTATCAAAAGAGATTCCGCTGGTTTCGATGCGGATTCTCCCCCCATTCGGCATCGCATCCCTGGCATTCAAGCAGAGATTCAAAAGGATCTGTTCCATTTGGCCGGGATCCGCGAGAACCTTACTTTCCCCACAACCAGGTATTATCTCCAGCTCAATGTGCTCACCAATGACACGCCGGAGCATCTTATTGAGATTGGAGATCACCTCATCCAAATGAATGACGTGGAACTGAAGAGTTTGACGCCGGCTGAAGGCCAGAAGCTGACGTACCAGACTTGCGGCTCTATCGATGGCCTTTTGTGATTCGATGAGATTCTGATGAGCTTCACTGTCCATGGGGAGGTCGGAAAGAGCAAGGTCGGTGTAGCCTTGAATGGCCTGCAGGAGATTATTGAAATCATGCGCGACACCTCCCGCCAGTTGGCCGACAGCCTCCATCCTTTGAGACTGCCGGTATTGCTCTTCCAGACGGCGGTGTTCGGTCACATCGATTCCGAGACATGCCATCCCTACCACCTGGCCGGTGGGATCCTTCAGCAAGGTGTTGTTCCAGGTGACCAAACGGGTCCCGCCATCACGTGTCAGAATGGGATTTTCAAAGAGCGGCGAGATTTTTTCTCCCGCCATGGCTGCAAGATATCTGTTGTATATCTCCTTGTACTCAGCGTTGGGGATGAACTTCTCAAACCAGTTCTTCCCCTCCAACTCCTCCCATGTCCAGCTGGTCTGCTGGAAAAGATAATCATTCGCGAAGGTCATGCAACCTTCCGTATCTAGTAGAATCGCATAAAGTCCAACATTCTTAAGTAATTCGCGGAACCGCCGTTCTGATTCCTTGAGAGCCTCTTCCGCCTTCCGCTGTTCGGTGATGTCGTAATATGTCGCAAGGTGACTTCCATCCGCCAGGATAACTGTCCGGATTATGCAATCCTTTTTATTCCCGTCTTTGCAACTAATCTGAAGAATCCTTTCACCCACAACTCCATGAGAGGGGTTCGTATAGAGATCTTGACGCCAGAGTGAGAAGACCTGTTGCCGATAATCCGGGTCTGGGTAGAGGAGCTGGAAGTACTGTGCCTTTGTGGGGATGTCCTCGAGGGTGTATCCGGTGATCTCAGTGAAGGCGGGATTGGAGAAGACCATCTTCTGGTCAGGAGCCATGAGCAAGATCCCAACTGGGAGGTTGTGGGTCAAGAGCCGGAATTGCTCTTCGCTTTCGCGTAGGGCTTGATTGATCCGTTTCCGCTCAGTGAGATCCAAATACACCGCCATCAGGCCGACAATTGTCCCCGACCTGTCACGTAAAGGCGCTGTAGAGAGACTGACATCCACCAAATGGCCGTCTTTATGACACCGTTGAACCTCAAGGTCAGAGATGGTTTCTCCTGCCAGGACAGCCGCGATATTCCGGCGGGCCTCGGTCTCTTTTTCACCCATGGCTGTAGGTAGAAACCGGCCCATCACTTCTTGCGCCGTATAACCGTACATCCTCTCGGCTGCTGGATTCCAGCCAAGGATTACTCCATTCCGGTCAAGGACCAAAATCGCAGCGGGCGAAGCCTGGATGATACCTGTCAAGCGTTCATTGGTTTGACGCAGAGCCTCGTCAAATAGTTTCCGTTCGGTGAGATCGAGATAAACCGCCACAAGACCGACAATTGTCCCCGCCCTGTCACGCAGTGGCGCGGTGGAGAGAGCGACATCCACCATGTGCCCATCCTTGTGGCACCGTTGGGCTTCAAGGTCAGAGATGGTTTCTCCCGCCAGGACAGCCGCGATATTCCGGCGGGCCTCGGTCTCTTTTTCCCCCGTGGCCGTAGGCAGGAACCGGCCCAACACCTCTTCAGCCTTGTAACCATACATTCGCTCGGCTGCTGGATTCCAACCAAGAACCACTCCATCCCGGTCAAGCACCACAATCGCGGCTGGCGAAGCCTGGATGATGCCTGTCAAGCGTTCATTGGTTTGACGCAGGGCCTCCTCGGCGAGGTGACGTTTTTCCGCTTCGTGGATACTTTCCAGGGCTAGTGAAATATCCGAGGCAGCCTCACCCAAGAGGGAAACCGTATCCGAGTCGAAAAAGCCCGGCTCATCGGAATAAACAACAAAGACTCCCTCGTTCTGATCCTCAAGCTTAAGGACAAAGGCGCCTCCGGACCGGTATCCTCTCTTGAGAGCTTCCGCGCTCCACGTTTTGGTGGAAGGATCAAGCACGGCATCCTCAATCACCGCCCAAGATCCTTTCCGGCAAACCACGCCAAAAAGCCCCAGTCCCCAGGGAGAATCATCGATCCGCCACTTATGATTCGAGAGATATCCCTTTTCATATCCCGCATAAACGATGGGGCATATGTCTCCCGTTTCTTTATCCACCTTCCCCACCCAAGCCATCTTGAAATGGCCAAAATCGATAGCAATTCTGCAAGCTTCCTGGAGAATTGTCTGAACATCCGGGGTCCGGGTGATCATCTGGTTGATCTGGCCAATGAGCGAGTTAAGCCGATTGACCTTGTTCAACCTTGAAAGCAGGGATTCCTTTTCGGCCATGGTGGCGGCTGTAACCAATGCCACTGCACTCGCGGTACAGATGAAGCCTTGAAGCATGATCATTAATTCGGCGAGTGATCGGTCATCCGCCTCCATCACGTCTTTACGTTGATATAGAGTCCATAGCACCATATGGCAAAGGAGGAAATTCAATAAGCTCGCGCCACGTGGGCCGAAATGCAGGGCTCCCCAGATGAGCAAGGGGAGAGAAAGGTACTTGTAGCCGTTGAGGAGCTCCGGATACGCATAGATTCCAATCAGGTATAGGGCAGTAAGCAGACCGAACAGCAATCCTCCCTCACAAATCTTCCAGAAACTGACACCACGAAACTGACCGGGACGCCAGGA
>CAZORO010000393.1:0-5630 GCA_964581845.1 uncultured bacterium | reverse complement strand
ACCAACAATGAATCGCCGAGGGATCCCCAGCACACCGGCGACCGCGGCATTGTCATGTGTTTCGATGAGGCCAACGGTGAGTTCCTCTGGCAGTTGGTGGTCCCCAAGCTCGGAGCGGGTAAAGTCAGCGATTGGGAGTTTGTTGGGATCTGTTCCTCTCCCGCTGTTGAGGGAGAACGTGTCTATCTGGTCACCAACCGCTGCGAGGCCATCTGCCTTGATGTGAATGGACAGGCGAATGGCAATGATGGTCCCTTCATGGATGAAGCCGAGTACATGACACCCCCTCCCCCGCTGGGAGCTCTTCCACATCATCCCGTGGAACTGGGTCCCAAGGACGCGGATATCATCTGGTGTTTCGACATGCGCGAGGAAACTGGGGTCTTCCCCCATAATATCACGAGTAGTTCGATCCTGATCGCCGGCGACCGTCTCTATGTCACCACCTCGAACGGCCAGGACTGGACACATGTGAACATCCCCGCGCCCTTCGCACCCGCATTGATCTGCCTCGACAAACACACCGGCAAACTGCTCGGAGAGGAGACCTCAGGCATCAGTCAGCGGTTGTTCCATTGTAACTGGTCCTCCGCCGCTTATGGCAAGGTAAATGGCAAGGAGATGGTGATCTTCGGGGCAGGAGATGGTTTCTGTTATGCCTTTGATCCTATTCCCGTGGCCATGGAGGGTGGGTTCTTGGGTCTCAAGGAGCTATGGCGTTATGACTGCAATCCACCCGAACACAAAAAGAAGGCAGATGGAACACCTTTTAAGTATACCGATCCAAATGGTCCCAGTGAGATCCTCGGCACGCCCGTGTTCTATAACAATCGGGTTTATGTAGCAGTGGGACAGGACCCGGAACATGGAGATGGAGTTGGGCACTTGAGTTGTATTGATGCCTCAGGTTCCGGAGACATTTCACAGACTGGAAAAGTCTGGACCTATAACAAGATCCGCCGCACCATGTCAACCGCCTCCATCGCCGATGGGCTCCTGTACATCTCGGATTATGCCGGACAGATTCACTGTCTGGATACCGATACGGGACAGGAAATTTGGATTCATGACACTCAAAGTCATATCTGGGGATCGACACTCTACGCCGATGGTAAGGTGTATGCCGGGAATGAGGATGGGATTATCACGGTTCTAGCCGCCGGTAAGGAAAAGAAAGTCCTCCAGGAGATCGAACTCAACTCTCCCATTTATTCGACCCCCATCGTTGCCAATGGCGTCCTTTATGTCTCCAGCCAGACACACCTGTATGCGATTGAGGAACCCAAGTAGTCCATTACCCTGTATATGGATTGCGGTAATGTCTGGTGGAAGCTCCTCCAATATCATGGAAATACCTGGAACGGAGGAAGTTACCCCGCCCCTCGCATGATGATTATGGGTGTGTCTCCATCATCATCATTGGAGGCACTGCCATCCAAAGTCACCCAGTCTCCAGGCAGCGCGTATTGTGGAATTCCGGCATCGGCGATGGGCCAAGCATTTGCCCCAGGGCGTTTCCCCAAGTAACGGACACAGACACTTCCTTGAACTTCTTCTCCTGACCATGGTTCGGCCACAACCGCCTGCATAAAGTTGACTGTCATCCCATCATCAGGTAGATAAGGCATCTCAAAGCAGATCGAGGTACTGGTTTTATCTCTGGTTTGTACCAGCCACCGTCCTACGTAAAGGTCAATCTCTTCAGGCAAGTTCCGTCCAAGCAGCGTTACCCAATCCTCCGCATAGGCTACAGTAGGTGTCACTCCAAATACTTCTGGGACCGAGGCCCAGACTGTGAATGTGACCCCCTGAATAGTCTCCGATGAATCATATAATTCCAACACTTGGTTTTCCTGAAGTGTGACACCTTCCGTCAAGAAGATCTCCGTGGTAAGCATGGGATTTGAAACCATAGCCGAACCCAATAAAAGACGTTGACCTGAAGTCACATCATGGAGCTCGATCATATTCTGATATCCACCTCCCACCCACATTGATCGATCTCCCGTCATCGCCAAGTGCAAGGCATGTGGCTCCATGCCAAACAAATCCTCATACATTTTCAGTGTGGTAGTGTAGATTTTCAGAATTGGTCCATCAAGGCTGGATAAAATGGTGATTTCATCCGTTGGGGAAAAAACGCTAGTGCTGTCCGGGAAGGGACTGATGGCCAGAACTGGTTGTGGTGCATCCTCCCACAAAGAAATAGAAAGAGCATTGGTTAATGCGGGACAACTGACCTCATCCACGACCAGTTCATCAGTACGTCTCCATCCTCATCGCGCATCATCTGGATCAATCCGGCCTCATTGGAATCTGTCCCTGAGACTAGAACATAAAAAATGCCGTTGGTATCTGATCCAAAAGCAAAGTGCAAGGGCCTGTCCAGGCTATAACCTTACTCAATCATCGTGAGAGACTCAATTGCCAGCAAAATACCGCTCGTAGTTCACCTGTCAAGCTGAAAAATACGATTTTTTAAATTTCAAGGCACAAATGAAGATCACTCAGCCAGTATAACCGCGGTGAAAATGTGTTCTTCTCCTTCAAAGGTATTGAAAAACAAGCCACTACCAGCTTGTTGTAAGACCTTAAACTGTGATGTCACAACGAATTCAACCTTCGCGGAAGAGTCCATTACCGAAGGATCCCGCCCATTTTGTCTCTCTCACGAAAGCGGGCATCAATCTGCCCAATGCCAACAATCAACTGGGGGCATATCCTCCCATTGAACTGGTAATGAAAAAAGTCTTGCTGGTAAGCAGCCCCTTGACTGCGAGACAAGATCTGGTTCATGTTGAGCCGGTTGAACTGATGCTTCCCGGCATGGCACTTTTCACGAGCTTGTTCTAGTCAACAGATTTCCACTTTCCCATGAACATTGTTCCTCTTTCCAATAGGACCTTGGTTAAGCACTATTGGGTGTGATAGTGTTCTGCTCCAAAAACGTTTCAAGTGGAGGGAATGTTATGAGTGATACCCACGTAAGCCAATTGATAAAACCAAAAAGGTATTCCTGTCTTACATTTGATCCACAGCCCGCGAATCGGCACTGGCGCTGCTGGTGGCGTATCTGGAGCATTCTTCTAGTTGTGGGGTTCTTCGCAGAACCGGCAAAAGTGGTGGCGCAAGGACTTGCAGAGCTGGCCACATACCAGCCTGGCCTAAGTGCGCGTGTCAGCTCATCACATCGCCTTGCGGATGGTTCGTATGACCCGGACAGCAACCGGGACAACTCGAATGTTAAACCGGGTGAGACCAAGGTCCTAGCTGATCTCACCGGACCGGGAGAAATCACGCATATCTGGATGACCTTTCTCGGCCCTGGCCCGCACCCCTGGGCAAAGAATGGGGCAGCTAACCACCAGGAAATGCTGCTACGCATGTTTTGGGATGGGCATGAGAATCCCGATGTCGAGGCACCAGTGGGCGAGTTCTTCGCCTGTGGCTTTGGTCAGCGTATGGAAGTCAAAAGCCTTCCAGTGATCGTGGATGATGGCGACTCCTACAACTGTTTCTGGCGGATGCCCTTCTGGAAATCGGCGAGGATTGAGATTGTCAACCAGAGTGACAAGGATATCGCGCTGCTTTACTACAATATTGACTGGATAAAAAAAACCCTCGAACCAATGACACCCTATTTCTGCGCACAATACAACCAAGCTTATCCGGCAACCATTGGGAAGGATTATCTGATTCTGAATGCCGAAGGTGCGGGGCATTATGTGGGCACCACCCTGTTTGTACGTTCACGAAGCCCGGAGTGGTTCGGCGAGGGGGATGAGAAGATCTATATCGATGGTGAGGAAAAGGCCTCGATTTGGGGGACTGGAACCGAGGATTACTTCCTCGCCGCCTGGGGGCTTCAAAGCAATAGCACACCATATTTTGGGACCCCCTGGGCTGAGGAGTGGGGGTTACTCGGTCAACGTACTGGGGCTTACCGCTGGCATATCCAGGATCCAATTGTGTTTCAGAAAAGCATCCGGGTCACCATCGAGCACTATGGCTGGATACCCGTGGATGAGAATCCCAAAGGGATCCGTGATAGTTGGAATGAACGTGAGGATGACTTCGCTAGTGTCGCCTATTGGTACCAGAGCGGACCTCCAAAACGTTTCGCTCAGGTTCCTCCCGCGCGGGAGCGTGTGCTGCCGTGTCTCGATCTCATCACCTGCGCCACGGCTTATTTGGAAGAGAAATACCATGGAGGTGGCACCGCGGCAGTTCAGAAGGGTGAAACCTGGCCGCAGGGTGGGCAAGTCTTTTATCAACCAGCCTCACAGGAGGAAGGCTGGTATGAAATCCCCTTCGATGTGCCACAACATGAACCACGGCGCCTGATTCTCAACATGACCTGTTCGTATGATTACGGCATTTACCAGGCATATGTCGATGGGGTGAAGGTGGGTGAGCCTATCGATTTATATTCACCAGAGACACGTGTGAAAGAATTTCCTCTGCTGGATTTCTGGCCCAGCACCGGAGAACACAAGGTCCGCCTCGAAATGACCGGCAAGAATGAGAAGTCCTCAAACAATTACCTGGGCATAGTCTCCGTCTTGCTGCGTGAACGCCGTCCGAGGGTTAAGGAATATGGTTACGACAAAGACAAGAACTGGAAGGAAAATCCAACGTTGTATTGAACAAGTCAGATAAGGAGGATTTGTTCATGCCTTCATTGCATCTAATTATGATGCAGGTGCTATCTGTGCTGGTGTTCATTCTTTGCTGTGGAGTTGCCTCCGCTGGGGAACGTACGGTGCCCTATGAGGGAAAACTCAATGGGCCACGGCTTTGGCCAGCGGAGGTACCTGAGGACTGTCCTTTTGAGCGTTCATCAAGCCTTGGAGGGGTGTGCTTCACTGGACGGCATGCGGAATATACCAACGCTGACACCTGGTATCCCTCATGGGCAGCGGATGGAAATCTTTACTCTCCTTGGACTGATGGAAGTATCGATGGCTTTCAGGTCATCTCAAATGAACTGGCCTTGAGTGATACCAGACCGGTGGCTCAGACAGGCAGAGCCAAGATCATCGGCGAGGATCCGCTCCATCTCAAGATAGTAAATCTGGGCAAGGTACTGGCGCCAGCCGCTCCCTATGGCGGACGTTACCCTTGTGGTGGACTGGTCCATGAGGGCATCTGGTACCAGGGCACTTACAGTTTGGATAACACCCCCGAGCCAGGATACAATTGGGGAGTGCTCGGCCCCTTCGTGGGATTCCATGTCTCGAGGGATTATGGTCAGACTTGGCAGGATCCGCCTTGCACCCCAGAGCATCCGCTTTTCGGCGAGTCCGGCAAGAATGGCGGCAAGATTAAAATCGGCTCACCACACTTCGTCGATTTTGGCCGTGAGATGGAACATTCCCCTGATGGGAAAGCCTACCTGATCGGCCATGGGGCGGTGGATTCTGATCCACAGCCACGCACCGCCAATCTCAGTTGGATCACTGGCGATCAGATCTATTTATGCCGTGTCAAACCAAGCCCCGAAACCATGAATGACGCCTGCCAGTACGAGTTCTTCGCGGGACACAACAGCGGAGGAAAACCGGTGTGGACTCAACGGTTCCAAAACATTAAACCTTTATTGGAGTGGAACAACCGCTGCGGTTGCGTCA
>CAZORO010000392.1:0-5635 GCA_964581845.1 uncultured bacterium | reverse complement strand
GCTGGCTGAGTTGACGGGTATCGCGGAGGTTTATCTGGCGGTCTTCTGGGTCGCCATCGGAACTGGCCTGACCTGTTTTCTGATCCTCTGGGCGGCCAGGCAGGATGCCGAGGCAAGAGTCAAAGAGACGTTCATCAACCAGCAACAACTCACACCAGTTCACTATTACAAGTTTGATCCAAAGGAGCCTGAGAACACACCGACGTATGTGATCCGGTAGAGTCAGTTATGGACTCGATATTCTGTCTGTCTCTTCCGGATTAAGTGGCCAGCACAAGCCGTTTGTGACGAAAATACTCGAAAAGGGGAAATCTCCTTTTCAACATAATACACACACAGGATAGAGTGACTCTTATGGTCTCAATTGAAGATGAGGAGTGGAAAAAGCATCCACGGGTTGCCGGTGCGCTCCAGATAGAGAAGAAGGCTCTTGATATGGATTCTCCTGGCTTAGCCATCATGGCCTTCAGATGGGCCGCCACCCTCTTTGGTTTGGCGGCATCGGAAGTCCCCTTCGAACGATATCCTGAACAACATAAGCAGTTGCTCCAGCGTGTCATGTCAAATGTCGAGCGTTCGGATATGACACGAGACACAACTTTTCCAGAGGTGACCGCCTACCATTCCGCGTTCTTCATCCAATTATGCCTTGATGACGGACATGCGGAGAGTCTCACATACCATGGTGTACCGATTTCGTATGAAATGGCGTTGGATTGGTACCGTGAAAGCATAAAGCTCTTGCAGGCCAGGAAAAGAATCCCCAAAGGATTAGGATGGTTGGAACCTGCCCTTTTGGGAGGGCAGGTTCAAGTGTTGACAGCACTCGGAAAAATCGAGGAAGTAGCCTCATTACGACTGAAGCTGGCGGACAAATACCCCAATTCGAAGGAGTACCGTGAAATTTTATTGGCCCCCGCGGAGAAGCTTTATGAAGCCGGAAAGTATCCTGAAGCAATCGAGGCTTACCAGGCGATCTACAACCAATATCCGGCATTAAATGCCGCCGAGGATGCGTTACACGCGATTGGTTGCTGTTACGAGCGCATGGGTGATATTCATAGGGCGATCATAGCCTATGAGAATGCTGTCGAGGTAATTCCCAACCTAAAGGGTTGGTCGGAAATAACATACTATAATCTGGGATGCGTTTACGAGAAGGTTGGCGAGATAGGGAAAGCGCTCAAAGCGTTTAAGCAGTCTGTCGTACTCTGTAAAGGGAAGCGGAAGCCAGATGAGTTCCCATACAAGGAATCAAAGGAATGGATTACCAAAATCAAATCCAAACCAAATGTAAATAAACCGGAGTAGCGAATTCATTCGCTGGAAGAGACCTGCGAATGAATTCGCTACTCCAGCGATGACCTACTTCACCCACTCCACGATCGAGACTACCGCATTCCCGGCGGGGTTCAGGTTCTTGACCTGGATCACCACCTTGCCGTCCTCGGTTTCCTTGGCGTCGACTGGCGTTTCCACCCATTGCCCATCCTTGAAGCCCTCGAAGGTTCCCACACTACGGCCATCCACAAGAATCTCTTCTTTGCGTCCTCCTTGGAACTGATCGGGATCCTGAATGAAGAGGCGGAGCTTGCCGGTTGTTCCTACAGGCGCATTCACCTCAAGTGACAAGGTTTCGTTCCCCGAACGGCAATGGTAGATCGGAGGAACCCAACCCTCCCAGGAGTTGCCATCGACCGGCCCTAGAGAGAATCCCTCCTCCGCGAAGATCACCTCCCCGGCGGAACGTCCGCATCGCATGTGGAAGCAGACACCATCCTTCTTGAGCTGCTCGGGTGTGGGGAGCTGCTCGGGGAATGGCCAAGTGGGGTTGTCATCGGGAGCGGGTTGGCGGTCAGTCACCGAGGGGATGACTGGCAGGGCGGCATGAGGTTCGGTCTGATACCAGTAAACCGTGCTGGAGAGCTGGAGCTGATTCTGTTCTTTGCCGAACATCTCACGGAACATCGGGTGTTCATGTTCCCCGAAACCGATCAGGACCTTCAGGCTGCTCTCGAAACTGATCGAGTCCTGGATGAAGAAACGGTAAGCGGCTGCCCCCTTAAAGAATTTCCGATAGCCAGTGAGCGGAAACACATTATCCGTTTCGGGGAATCCCCAGCTGAACCCGAAGGAGTCTTCGATCCCTTGAAACTCAACCGAGGCGGAGTTCTCGCCATCAATGTAGAACTTTTCATTCATATCGACCGGGTAGCCAGCTGAACCAGGCTTCCGGACAGTCACATTCCAACCGATGAACTTCCCTTTTCCGGTAGCATCCAGGGCAAGGTACTCGCGTAATCCAAGCGGAAGCGCTTCCTGACGCCAGCAGGAATGGAAGTAACCGCGATCCATGGGGATGGCATCGCGGGTCCTGAACATGACATACGAGTAACAGGGCATCTTACTGATCAGCTCCGGGCCGGGAGGAAGGTCTCCATCATAGACCAGTTCGATCTTGGCGGATTTACGGAAGGGCATGGGGAAGTAGCAGTTGAATCCGCGCCGTTTGTTGACGAGCGCGGTATCAACCTGGTCATACTGCCCAGCGGGGTCGCAGAAAAAGTCAACCAATGGGGTATCCACGCTGGGGGTGGCCTCGCCATCCCAGTAGGCCAGGAGACGTACCTCGCGTCCCAACTTGAGGGTGGCGGGCATGGCGAAGTGGATCATGGTGATTTCGGCTGGGCCGGGGATTTCCGCCACCACCACATTCTTGGCATGGCCGAAAGTGAGTTCGACCGGGTTCTCCATCCAGAGGGCATTCGGCGCCGCGGTTCTCCCGGGCGTCAGATAGGACAAGTCCGATAGGTCGAAGGCGAAACCCATGGAGGCAACACCGAAGATGATTACCGCACAGAGCTGTCCACTCCTGGATGAAGAACGCATTTCAATCACTCCTTAATTGCTCAAACGGTTGTTGTAATGGTATTTCGCAGTTTCGAGGTCAGAGGCGATCACACGCCAAAAATCACCACGGCTGTTAGTCCCATTGGTCGGATTGTATGGAAGACCCTCCTTGAGTCCATCCAAGTCCGTGTCAATCGTGTAGGGTGTATCCCTGAGCCAATCACCCGCGACTCGGTCAGGCCCAATCCCAAAGACCCCCCCATATGCCAGGTGACCATTCATCTTTCCATTCCGGTACAGCGGATAGGAATCATAGCCATGTGTGATGAGTCCATTCCCAAAAGGATCCGCTGTATTCCCTTTCCCCATGTATTGGACAGGAGATGTGAGCGGACAATGAACCCCCGGCGCGTAGAAGTCAGCTTCGCTGGCCACAAAGGTGATTCCGCCTTTGTCCCTGGGAAGGGGTGGCGCCGAACAGCTACAGACACGCTCCTTGCTTGCACAACCCGATCTCGCATTAACATGTGCACGTAACCGCGCCACAAGAAGTGTCAATTCGCCTACACCAAAATCATTGTAATCTGGATAGACGTCACCATTGTCCAACATAAAGGAATGAAGCGCGGTTTCGAACGATTTCAGGTTGCCACGTGTCGATGTCACCTTTGCTCGGACCTGTGCCTCGAGGAAGTTGGGGAGAGCGATTGAAATGAGGATGAGAATGATCGCTATGACGATCAGAAGTTCGATTAGAGTGAACCCCTGATGCCTACCGCAAGTAGATTTGACAAATGAGAGCATCTCTAAAGTCTCCTTTTGGAAAGCTTTTCTTTCTTATTGCCCCATGGACCAACTATTGTCCTCTCTGAAATATACTATTATGCCTTTTACGGCGAAAACCGGCTAGATGAAAAAAGAATTCTGTTCATGCAGACCCTATACCATTCTCCCCTCATAAGCTACCTAAGCGGTATTCATGAGTTCTCTCCATTTGAATTCCTTGTATACCGGTAGATGACAACGGAATTCACATGCCGCCTTCCCTGCTACCTGTCTTCTCGGAAAAATGAACCCCGTTTCTTTTGCCCTTAATTCGAAAGCCGGTTGCTGTAATGGTATTTGGCGGTTTGGAGGTCTGTCGCGATCACACGCCAGAAATCGCCATGGCTGTTGGTTCCATTGGTTGGATTGTAGGGGAGCCCTTCTTGGAGGCCATCCCCATCGGTATCGATTGTGTAGTCAGATCCCCTCAGCCAGTCACCCGCGATACGGTCGGGTCCGACTCCAAAAACCGCGCCATAGGCATAGTGTCCGTTACCCTTGGGGTCTGGATAAGCATCATATCCATGGGGCATCACTCCATCACCGAAAGGATCAGCAACATTGGCTTCGTTCATAAACTTGATGGGCGAGGTTAGCGGACAGTGAATGCCCTGCGAGTAGTACTCGCTCTGGCTGACAAGAAACTTGATTCCCCTGTAAACAGTCGTCGGGGGATAAGTACAACTGCAAGCACGCTCCGGGCTGGAACATCCCATCCTTGTATTCACATGCGCGCGTAAGCGGGCGTAAGTTAACAGCATCGCACCCGCTCCATAATCATTGAAATCAGGATAAACATCGCCATAGGCCACGACAAACGAGTTGATAGCAGTTTCAAAAGATTTCAAGTTCCCGCGTGTCGCTGTTACCCTGGCGCGGACTTGAGCCTCAAGGAAGTTGGGAAGCGCGATGGCGATGAGAATGAGAATAATGGCTATCACGATCAAGAGTTCAATAAGAGTAAATCCCTTCTTTGTGACGGGTGTTGAGCAACCAAATAAAAACATCATCTGGACCTCCTATGAATATAGTATCTCTTCCATTCTCCGCTTCTGCGGAGAACCTTTTCCTCCACCTCTCACGGCATACTATGCTCCATTAAAGAAGATTCGGCTAGATGCAAAGATTGAATAACCAGAAAAGAAATGGGCCAATTCCTCTTTCAAGACTCCTGTTCGCTAGATAAACGGTGAGGCATCAAGGACCTCCTGGAGTTCCTTGAAAATTCAGTGGCTGACATCGGGATTTCAAGGATTTGGTGTTACGCACTGGTCGACCGCCTAGGCACCATCACAATCAGCGTCTCTCGGATGAAGTGGAAAGGTAGTATGTCCAACCTCCAAAAGGGAGAAACCAGATGACCAACCGGATCAAGGGGATCGACCCCTTCTATTGCGGTAACCCCTCCTTCAACACGGAGGAGCGGACTTACCTCCGGCGGCCGGCTACGAGCAGGCATCCCTTCTTTCGTGATCTATGCTTGGACTATGTCGATTCAGGTATCGATCGGGCCCAAACCATACTACAAAACCCTGATGGATGAGGCCATCTATCAATCCTCCACGAGGAAGTGGTAATAAAGGCCCATGTAATAAGGCAATAGAAAGGCTTGGCCATCCGCGAGCTCATGGCCACTCCCCCGTGAATCCAAGTGCCAGGGGTCATGATTCCAGTACTCTATGGAACGTTCATCAACCGGAATCACAAAATAATCCCGCTTGTGTCCCCTGTCTCCACTGGCGTCGAACATGGCGTGACTTCCCAGGCGGACAATATCCAGACGATGGCTGTTCATGTGGGGCCACATGACCCGGTCGAGAGGGAAATCCACCAGGGTTTTGGCCGCCTCCTCAAGGCATTCCCGGCTGGCGGAAAGATCAGCCCCGCCCCAGGGACCTTGTTGGATCGCTCCCTCGCAAGCTGCCGCGTAAATGTAGTTGAACAGAGGACACATCTCAGG
>CAZORO010000391.1:0-5656 GCA_964581845.1 uncultured bacterium | reverse complement strand
TATCCGTCTCGTCCAGCATGTAGATCATTCTCCTTCCTCCTTCAATCTCGGACATCCCCTCTTTGGAATTTCATCTGTGTTCCCCCTCGAACAACAATTCCCCTCGGTTTCTCCTCTTCTTTCATAGATTCCCCCTCGAATTCCCTTTCTGGCCGTAACCGGCCTAGAAAACCCCGGTTAACCAATCCAAGGCCTTTCTACAGATTCGTGAGACTCCCCGTCCCGACTCCGCTTGAATCCTGCGCCGTTCCCTAAGTGCGTACTGGAGCATCCCAATCGCTGTGGCACAGGTGGGACTTTTGACGATGTCGGTGAAGCCAGTAACTCCAGATGGAATCCCTAAGCTGGTCCCCACTCCCAGCTCCCTTTGAAACTTGTCCGCCAGCCCTCCCAATAGCGAGGTGCCTCCGGTCAGGACCACTCCCGCCACCAAGTCCTCGACCGGAATCACTGTGAGGACGGTCTTCTTGACCTGTTCGATCATCTGCTCGACACGGCACTCGATCACAAAGTTGAGCTTGGCTCTTGGTACCTGATAAGGCGGGCGCGGACGGATGCGCTGAACCTCGATGGTTTCGTTGGTATCACTCTCCTCGGAGAGCGCCCAGCCATAGTTTTTCTTGAGCGCCTCGGCGTGTTCGACCGGCGCGGCCAGATAGGAGGCGATATCACGGGTAATCAGGTCTCCACCAATGAGCACAATCCGGCTTTGCAGGATATGCCCATCCTTGTAGATGGCCACATCGGTGGTGCCACCGCCAATATCCACCATGGCGACACCCGCATCCATTTCCTCCTTCGAGAGAACTGACATGGAAGAGGCGATTGGCTGAAGAATGACCCCCTCGATACGGAAGCCAGCGGCCTGGGCTGCCCGTTGAAGATTCGCAACGTCATTCTTACGCCCACAGACCAAGTGAACATCCACCTCGAGCAGGTTCCCCACCATGCCTTCGGGATCGCGTACACCGCTGATGTCATCGACCCTGTAGCCACGCGGGATGACATGCAGAACCTGCATCTCAGGAGGGATCTTTAGGTCGACCGCTGCACGCATGGCGGCCTTGATATCGGCTTTAGTGATCCCACGCTGCCCCTGGAGGACCGCCACGGAACCACGGCTGTTGTAGCTCTGGATGAAGCCAGCCGCGATCCCGATCCAGGCGCGGTTCGCATCCACGCCCGCGGTTGCCAGGGCTTTCTGAGCGGCGCTTTCAATGGAGCGTGTGGTTCGCTCAAGATCCACCACGGCCCCATTCTGCATCCCCTCGGAGGGATGGGTGCCGATCCCAATGATCTCAAGCCCGTCACCATTCAGGACCCGCGCGATGACCGCGCAGACCTTGGTAGTGCCAAGATCGATCGCAAGAATATGTTCTTCGGCCTGCATTTCATTCTCCCCCACGTCCGGTTAAGCCGGAGACCCAAACAGTGATTTCAAACCGGATCCCTGCCCCTCTCAGGTTCCGGAAACCTCGATGCCACCGCCACCCAATGATCAGGATCACAGTTGGTTGGTTTAATAAGAACTCCCTGTTCATCAAATCTCAGATCCACATAAAGGACCTTGATCCCTTCCCTTTTCAGAAAATTCATGGTTGGAGCAATCTGTCCAAATCGTTCCACGAAATGATGTTCTCCCACAAAGATATCACCGGTATCGCCCGAGCACCGGAGTACCCATCCGCGTGAGTCCCTAGGAGCGCTCAACTCCTCCAACGATTGCACCCACTCCACATGCCGGGAGAGAGAGAGACTGAGCGCCTTCAGAATTTCAGTGACTTTCCCCCCTGAAAGAAATCCCCCTACATCGGGTCTGTTACCAGCCAGGCCAGTCAGTATGGGGCGGTAACCCCGAATCCAGCCAGCGCCGCCAGCCTGGATCCCCTTTTTTTCAAGGTCACTCGATTCACCCAAGATGACCCCTTCCTCATCCACGGCGTAGAGTTTGTCTGTCTGTTCATCCCGCCAATCGATCAGAGCAACTCTCTCCTCCACGCTGACCGAAAGAGTCTTTGGGAAAACTCTTTCCACCTTGACCGAGTGGACAGCGGTAAGTCCCATGACACGCATCTCCAGGAGCTGGGGATCGATCTGCCAGAGGTGAATCACGGCGGGGATATCCAGGGCTTGCAGGATCTCTTCTTCAGTGAGCATGCAGTTCCCCTCGACCCAAACGTCATCGACGATGAACATCTCCGACCCAAGCGCGGTATCGGCGAGGTCCACCAGCCCAACAGTGAGAGCCGAGAGCGCCGCCAATATAAGGACCATCCGTCCGAGAGCGCTTACCCAGCTCCCAAAGGCCCGTCCTTTTTTTGTGCTCACACGCTTTCCCGCCACTTTCTATCTCACTCTCCCCGTTCCAAGAGACGGTAGGCCACTTTGTTCACATCGCCAGCGCCAAGAAACAAGACGGCATCGCCATCCTCGATCTGTTTTTTGAGGGTTTCCTCCACTTCCTCCAACGTGGGGGCGTAGACAATCCCGCCCACACCGGTGATCCATGGGAGAAGGTGTTTCGAGGTCACACCTGGACGGGGTTCCTCGCCAGCGGAATAGATTTCAGTCAGGATGAGCAGGCCGGTTCCGCCGAAAGACTCGCTGAACTCATCAAAGAGTTGGTCGGTACGGCTGTAGCGATGCGGCTGGAAGACAACCACTGTCCGCCCCCCCGTGAACTGGCGGAGTGCACGTAGAGTGGCGCGGATCTCAGTTGGGTGATGGCCATAGTCATCTATCAGAGTGGCACCACGCCATTTTCCAAGCACCTCAAAACGCCGCCTGGTTCCACGGTATTGGGACAGTCCCCTGGAGAGGTCCTCAGCGGGTAATCCCAATGAAAGTCCCGCTGCGAAGGCACCGATGGCATTCGACAGCATATGAACTCCAGGCACCTGGAGCGTGATCCGGCCGATCTTCTCTCCCTCGTGAAGAACCACGCAGCTGGAACCTGTACGCTCGTAATGGATTTCGGCGCCACGTACATCGCAGATTTCGGAAAAACCATAAGATGTGAAGTCCTGGCCGAAGGAACGCCGAGCGAGGGAATACAAGTGTCCGCAATCCGCGCAGAGAATCCTGTGTGAGGGATCCTCGACCGCCCCGATAAAATTCCGGAAAGCATCCTGGAGCGCGAAGATGTCACCATAATGTTCAAGATGGTCATCCTCCACATTCGTAACCAGAGCCAGATAGGGGGACAGCTCCAGGAAGGAGCCATCACTCTCATCTGTCTCGGCCACGCAGTAGGGATCAGTTCCCGAGTAGGCATTGCCACCAATGCTGGGAAGATCTCCCCCGACCACAATGGAGGGATCCAATCCCGCGGCCCGTACCGCCAATGCAAGCATGGAGGTGGTGGTGGTTTTCCCATGGGTTCCCGCGACTCCCAGAAGACGGCTCCCCTCTGTCAAAACAGCCAGGAGTGTTCCCCGGCGGATTGAGGGGATGCGGAGCATGCGTGCTTGCTGGCGTTCGGGATGGTTGCGAGCGATAGCGCTGGAGTAAACCAAGATGTCACAACCCTCGATGAGTTCCGGATTGTCTCCCATACGGATGGTGGCGCCCAGCTCGATCAAGGCATGGATTTGGTCATTCTCGCGCTGGTCCGCCCCAGTTACCCGTGCACCCCGCGCCAGGCAGATCCGAGCCAGTCCACTCATCCCAATGCCACCAATCCCCGTAAAGTGAATTACTGTTCCGGGAGCAATCTTGGGTATGTCCAAACCTGTTTCCTTGTCTTTCATGATGAGGCCATGGTGTTGCTCAATCTCGAAAATGGTTCCATTCATTGGCTTCCCCCACATCCAATCTCCTCAAGTGAAGCCGCGATACGCCGGACCGGGGTTTTCACCCCATCTTCCGAGCGTGGCGGCGTATCAGTCCCCGCCAAAGCCATGACTGTGGAGCCCAGACTTGCTCCCTCCAAACTCCGCTCCGGAATCAACCGTGCATTTGAATGTTCGCGGATGAAGGATTCCGCGTTGATCCTTTGGTGGTCGCGAGTGGCATGGGGATAGGGAACCAGGACCACCGGCTTGCCCACCGCTTCCACCTCCGCGCAGGAGACAGCCCCCGAGCGCGAGACGATCACATCCGCGCAGGCATAGGCCTTCCCCATCTGATTGAGGTGTCCCACAGGGACCACATTCCCAGTGTGGATCTGACTACCAACCCAATCCAGGTTTGCCACGCCTGTCTGAAGAAAGATCTGCCAGTCTGGTTGTTCCCTCTCCCATATCGGAGCGAGATCCAGCGCCACCTGGCAAAGCGCTTTCGCGCCTTGGCTTCCCCCAAATACAAATAGAGTCCGTTTCCCCGGATCCAGGCCGAGATCATTGTACCATTGAGTCTGACGCTCCAGGACAATACCAGGACGGAGCGGCATTCCCACAACCTCTGTTTTTCCGGCTGGCCACTTCTCCAGGAGTGGTTTTGTCAGCAAGACACGCGATACCTTCTTGCCGTAGTGACTGACCACCAATCCCGGAACCGCATTCTGTTCATGGACCGCCACTGGAAGGCCCAATCCAAGCGCCGCCGAAATGACTGGCGCGCTGACATAGCTGCCCAATGCAAAGAGAACATCCGCACCAAAACTCACCAAAGCGGCCTTGGCGAGTGATCTCCCCTTGAGAAAACGGAGGAGAGCACGGACATTCTCCCAGGTGATACGGCGCTTGAGGCCCTGGAGCGGAATTGCGGAGAATTCCACGCCCAACGCTTTGGCCTCTGATTCCTCCAAACTGGAGGGCCGGCCGAACCACAAAACTTTGTCACCACGAGCCACCAGCTCACTGGCAACCGCCACCGCCGGATAAACATGCCCTCCAGTTCCTCCCGCCGCGATAGCCACTCTCATGCCATGGACCTCCCTGTACCAAAGGGATCTGGCTTGACACGGTTGCGCTCGCTCAAAAGGTGGTTATGAGTCGAGAGAGAGACATTGATCAGGATCCCGATCGCAATCAGGGTCCATGTCAATGACGAGCCGCCATAAGAGAGCAGAGGGAGCGTGAACCCGGTCGTGGGCGCCAGACCAGTCACAATAGCCATATTCAAGAAGGCCTGGGTGCCGATCAACAAAGTGATCCCCAAAGCCAGCAAGCTTCCAAAGGGATCGGTACAACTGGCGGCCACTTTCAAACCAATCATCGCAAGCAGGAAATAGAAGATGACCAAGGTGCTGGTTACGGCGAAACCGAGTTCCTCGCCGACAATCGCCATGATGAAGTCAGTATGGGCACCGAAAAGGTAAGCGGAAAGGGCCGCATCGCTGTTTCCCAGTCCACGCCCGAACATACCACCCCTGGAAAAGGCTTGCTTCGCTTGTGAAAGCTGAAAAGAATCTGTCCCTAAAAACGTCTTGATCCGTTCCATGGCCTCGGGACTGGTGGAGATGACAGCTGTGAGCGCGATTGCCGCAATCCCGCCTAAAAGGAGAACTTGTGATATCCGTCCCGCCGCCAGCATCCAAAGGAGCAGGAGACTCAGGCAGAGATGGACCGCGACTCCCTTGTCTGATTCACACAGAATCATGCCAATGGATACACCCAGAACCGGCAAAGCCGGGATAAATGAAAAGAAATTCAGCTTTCCGAGGCTGATCCGTTTGGCCAAAAACCAAGCCGAGAAGATGACCAGGCTGAGTTTG
>CAZORO010000390.1:0-5680 GCA_964581845.1 uncultured bacterium | reverse complement strand
CTCCAGAATTCAGCCCCAGTCACACCCAGCACTCCTTCCAGTCAGATTCCGCCCTACTTCCATTCCTCCCACTCGCTTCTCTCCATACGGGAGAAATAATTGTCGCGAAGGGAAGAAATACTTGACGTTGAACAAATGAGCAAGAATTCATTTCATAAAATGAATTAGTACGGCGCCAATACGCAGGCCGTGCTAATGACCATTTACCGCACCCTCAAACTACGCGGACACGATCCCATAGAAACCATCGTCTCCGCCCTCCGTCTTTACATCTCCCATAAATTCACCCTTCCTCCCCTCCCCTCTATCAATATCCCTTCAGACGGGTAAAGGGTAAATATTATTATACCTTCATTTCACAAGTGTACGTTAAGAACGGCCCTTCGGTTACCATCTCAACTTTGTTGTTGTCACAAAACGTTCTACCACCTTCGTTGGCACAATATCTTTCCGGTAAACTTCTGGATCTTTCTGATATAGGGGGGATCCATCAAGAAATGGAGGAGTAATTCTGATCAGATTATTTCCTCTGAAGGAACAGGAAAAAGGCTGCGGATTGAGTGCTTCAGGTGGACGGCCAAACAGATTCCAGAGGGTCCAATTCTCAGTTCTTTCCTCCATGGGGAATTCAACGGTTAGTTGGTCACCTGGTTTTAGGTCTTTTATTCGAATGTACCTCCCACTCCACTCAAAAGAATCAATCTTGCCGGCATCTTTATGGCAGACTACATGATCTTTATTCACCCAGAGTGGAATCCGCATAAACAATTCCTTTGCGGTCTTATTCCTAATGATGACCTTTCCCTGATGGGGGATATAGCTGTCCATGTCCAGCCAGGGAGAAGCACGGTTGAAAAGTAGGTTGATTCGTGCCGTCCCGTTGTCGAATCTGATCGATGAATCCCAAGCGTAAAAGAGACCTATGCTTCCGTGTGTTGTGCAACATAGACCATTGCAGGATTTATTGGGTCGATGTGCTCCCGAGAAGGAGCCAATCACTCGGTCCGGCATTCCCTTAGTTGTGGATCCCGGACTATCCGGCGGAGGGGCAGGTTTTCCTTTTGAAAGTGAACGAATGTACTCCAGGTCCTCCGGTATGAACTGTAATTCAGCAAGGTGATTGCGGACATAAAGGTCCACATCCTCCCAGTAATCCCCGATCCCAGCTTCAGTCAGCTTAATGGCCAAGCCAATCAGCCTTCCCTCCGGACAGCATCCACCACCAAAACCAATCCGCGAAAGGATGATTCTGCGCGCCCATTCATAGCCGTCTCTGGTAAATAGCATCATCCTTGGATCATTTGCCGCAACGGCATATTCGAGGATAGCGCGCAATGTATTGATATGCGCGATATAATGTCCCTCCCAATGAGCATGATCCGCGCCGGTAACCCCAGGGTATTCCCCTTGCCCGCCCTTCCAATCCGCCCAGAACTTCGATTTTGTCAGAAATCGCACCAGTTCTCCTGACAAACGCAAAGCGTCTTTATTCCCACTTATCTGATACCAAGTTGCGAGTGCGCCGGGTATATGACCCTGGTGGTTGAATAAAGAACCCTCTTCTCCCGATTTCTCATCTTGAGGTTCGGATGTATCCTTCCATCCCTTCTTGGTATAGCAGGACCGCAGGTACTCTTCGTCATAGAATCCTCGCGTGGGGAAGTAGGCGTAGTCATCCTTATGAACAACCATCTTCTTGTCCATCCCCTCCACCAGCCTGTCGATCCTCTCCTTCCAGGCCGGATCACCCGTGTATTGATACCATGCGATCATGGCCCTCAGCATTCGCCCCTGACCATGAACCATGGCATAGGGCTCGGGAATCCTATGCCAAGGTTTATGCTTAACATCTCCTGGTACCCAATAGAGGCCGTCTTCGCCAAGCAGCGATACCATCATGGCTACCATGCGGGCTTCCTTTTCCATATTATTCTTGTTTCCCGCCATAAGGTGCAGCATCGCGATGGCTTCAAGAGCTTTACACTGGCAGGCGCCGATTGCAGTTAAGTTGGTTCCAATAACAGGGGGATTAGTCACAGTAAGATCGGCACCAAAATACATTTCAAGACCGAGCTCCTCCGCGGTAATGCTGTCAAAGTAGCTCAAGGCATGTTTGGCCCTTTCCGCAAGATCAAGGGTATCTGGAATTTCCACATCATAGTAGTTTCCGTTGTACTTGGGAGAGTTCAGTAATTCGAAGGAACAGGAATTATTCTCCTCTCCATTCACGCAAGCAAGCGCAAATAGAAAAAGGTACGTCACAAATACAGCATAAGACGTCATTTTATGTTGCATTGTGATATTCTCCAATATTTTAAAATAGTATAAATGTTTTAAATCTTATCTAGCAGCAATTTACTATTGATAGCAGGAATGACAATCTGTTTCCGTATTTATGTTGGAATAGCACAAACATGCCGCCCTCCAATATTACTTACGCAACCTTAATAGGAGTGGATAATCTCTTAGTAGAAGACCACGGATACATAACACTTCGTTCTCGCTTTCGAAGAGGAGTTCCTGGGTCACACCTTCCAGGATGTCTACCGCCTCAACGATTTTTGGACTTATACCCGCCACACTCAAAATACACTCCACCCCTGAGTCCTCGTCAACCGCAGGTCCTTCCCGCCACACAGCCAGGATCTGGTTTCCACAAGGAAGGGAAAATCTAAAGTGACGAAATTCTCTCGGAACGCAATTAATGGACACCGATGCGGAAATGGGATGTGCTTCCGCGAGTAAAGCAGACAACCTGGAAACGGCTTCACTACAACGTCCGGGCAGACTCCCCGACATACAGGCAGTCACATTCAGACCCAAGTGCATCACAATCGCACGGCTGAGATACTTGGCTGACACCATTCCTGACACGGGAGCCTGTGGTTCATCAGAAAAAGTATCAGTCCGCCAGAGCATTTCCTCGGCAAGGAACTCCCCCGTGAATCCGTTTTGGGCGGCCACAGACTGGATCTCCCTGACCATCTCGGGATATTCTTTCCAATAGGGGTCATCGGGACGATGCCCGTAAAAAGGATGCCAGGAAATCACATCGACCTCTGGCATGATTTCCGAATGGAGTATCCCCTTGAGGTAATCCAGATCGAAAGTGTAGCGACCGGATTGTCCGTAACCTGGGAAACCGAATTTCCAGCTTCCTCCTATCGCTCCAACAACGATTTTCGCTTGCGGATATTCTTTGCGGATGACAGGTGATACCTGTCTGATCAGTCGAATGTAATCGGCTACAGCAATTTCACCCCAGGGACCATCGATGTTAGGCTCGTTCCAAACCTCGTAATACCTGATGCGGTCTTTGAAATGATGTACCATGGCCTTCACGTATTCCGTGTAGGCGGCCACCTCGGCGGATTGTTTGAAACGATAAGAATCCGGTCTTTGCTTTCCGGAACCCACCCCCAGGTTGAGGACGATATGGAACCCCTTTCTGGAAAGAGAACTGACTGCACGATCGAATCCGGGAGGAATAGACTGAGAAGAAGCTACCTTCTGCCAATTCAGAGAACTATCCCAAAAACCCATCCTGATCCATTTGATGCCAAGAGGAAAAAAGGCATCAATTTCGTTGAAATCACTTCCATAATCACCACCCAGACGATTTTCGAGGGGGGATTCAATGCGCTGGAGAGTAAGACGATTACAGGGATGGTCATTCCCCTTTTGAATCAGTAAACTTTTCACAGCAGAGGATGAGCTCACCACAGCAATTGTCAGAATGACCGTGACAATTATTTTTGCTCTGGAGATCACAGCGGTGCTATCCACGATGATTCCCCCTTCACCGAATATTTATTGTGATAATTTGATGACTACCGGATAATCTCTGACAATTATCCCATAAAGAACCGTATCAGAAGCAACATTAGAAACAATCAGGTCATGCTCATTTCCATTCAGCAGATCAATAGCCACAGCTTTGCTATATTTCTTTCCACGCACCGTCAGATCGGTCAGCAATTCGGGAGAGTCATCCGAGCTATTACCTGAAAGGTTTACCGCGATGAGATTATCCGAATCGTCGTTTTCAAATGTCCAGCATTCCAGTTCCTTTGTACCATTTGTGAAATCCACTGAAATGCTCGCTGGACGAGCTGATTCAAAAACAGTACACAAGGTTCTCAAGACATAATAGGACGGTTGTGGCTGACTCGGGCTCATCGGATCGGCGGAAAAAGTATTACGAAACAACCCAACATCACGATCAATGTGTCCATCACACCAGGTTTCATTCCAGTAAAACATGACGTTAAGAGCCAGGTTCATGATCGCAAAACGGGCCATATGCTTAGCTTTCACCAACTCAGTGAGCCATGGGAGTTTAGCCATCGGGTTGTTTGGATATGGTGCAAAGATACACCATTCTGAATGGATGTACTCTCCTTTGAATCCATACGTTTCTGCGAGTGCTTTAACCTCCCTCACATCAGAACAATATCCTTTCCAGTCGGGCCCTTCCGGTTCAGCACCATAGTACCCATGCCATGCGATCACATCGATGAATGGTGTAATTCCGGCCTTCAAGCACCGCTCCAACCAGTCCAGACCTGCTTCCCTCCTCGGTCCCAATCCGCTTAAGGATCCCATCACAACCCTAGCCGAGGGGTGGATCTGCTTGATGAGTGGTGAGATTTCTTTGACCCATTCTGTAAAGAGTTCTGGAGAAGCATCCCAGCCACCATAACCACCTGATTGCTCATTCCATATTTCAAAATAGGAAACCCGGTCCTTATAGGATTCCACCATGAAACGGACAAAACTTTTGAAGCCGTCAAGCATCCCGGGTGACCTAGGGCTGGGTAAAGGGACTGAGTATTCATTAGTCAGGAATAGCTGCTTTTCGACTTTAACCGAGGGCTTCTCCCCAGTAGCATACAGCCAGTTGGTGAAACCCAAGCCAAACACTATAGTACAGCCATTCTTTACCGCCTGAGTGATTGCCGCATCAGCATCAGGATCGATTTCATAAACACCTTTTTCCCTTTCCACAACTCTCCAGTTCAACACACTACCCGCGTAGTTGATCCGGATCCATTTTACACCAAGATCATAATGGGTTGGCCAGAGTACCTGGTGTGTCTCTCTCTGACTTGATATATAAGGCTCAACCGAGGAAACTGTCACTCCAGCTCCCCGGCTGACAAGTGCTACATTATTGCCTTTCTCGTCCAAGGCTTTGGCCTCGGCTATTGAAAAAGCATAGGACCCCCATGGAACAGGCGGTAAATCCCGTCCTTTGATGAGTATTTGTTTCACTGGCTGTGGTTCAAATAAGAACTCCTGTGATTTTCCTCCTTGCGGGGGTTCATGGTTCGAGTTTTCATAAACACTCCGCCAATGACACCCATCTTGGCTGAGAGAGATCTCAAGATTATTGGGCATTCCCTGGCCGTCTTCCCGTGGGACAAGGACGATAGAATGCAGTTGAGTTTCTCGGGCAAGATCGATACGAAACCATGCAGTCTCAACGTCAGGTAGGTTTTGACCTCGGCATCCCCAGTACGTCTCTGTGTCACCATCAATCAAGTGGATCCCAGTAAGCGGTTGAAAATCGGACCGTGCGGATCTTGGCATTCGCGGAGGAGTAGCACCTAATCTATTCGAGGAAATCTCCCAGGACTTTTTTGGAAGGAGCTTTCGTATTGGTGATGGGTTATCTTTT
>CAZORO010000389.1:4985-5683 GCA_964581845.1 uncultured bacterium | reverse complement strand
CCCTACAACCATGTCATGCCCGATCTGAATGGGAGACGGATCACCATATATTGGATGGCGGATGCCCTTTCCCGCCTTGTGAACAAGGACTTGCCGGGAACTAGTGGGCGCCAGGAACAACTCCGCCATCTCCTCATCAACCAGCTTTGGGATCCCAAGAACCAGTGGTTCGCTTTCATGGATGATAAGGGGAATCGCGATCTCCGTTATACCATGCAGATGTTCAAGTTGGTTGGAACACATGCCATTCCACGTGAACAGGAAGAGGGGCTTCTCTCTCACCTCAACGACACCGAGTTTCTTTCGGAATATGGTTTTCATAGCCTCTCGAAGACTGACATCGCCTATGACCAGGTCGATATCGATAATGGCGGTGGAGGAGCCTGTACCTGCTTTCCCCCGCAGATCATCGAACGCTTGTACCGAGCGGGGTATCCGGATAAGGCCGAGGATATTTTGCGAAGAATACTCTGGTGGGGGCGGAAGCTGCCTTACTGGGGAGACTCAATCGTCGCCAACTATCAGGACTACCGGAAAGATACCCCCCTCCAGTGCACTCTGGATGGAGCCACAATGGCTCAGTGCATTCTCTTCGGCTTATTTGGGGTGACTCCAGGCTCCGATGGCGGCCTTGTAATTAAACCCCAAAGGATTTCCTTCTCGAAATGGTATGAGCTCCAAGGAATGAAGATTCTCGG
>CAZORO010000389.1:0-4975 GCA_964581845.1 uncultured bacterium | reverse complement strand
AATCACTTCTCGGTCAACCATGATGGCCGGGAGTGGAAGAGTGAGCTCGGAGAGGAATGGAGTCTTTTATCAAGCGGAACATTGACGAAGGAGTAGTCTGTAACGATATATCGCATAGTGATTTACAATGTGCTTTTCGGATCCAGCAATCCCTGAGATTTCCTTGCTTCCTGAATGGCGTGAGATTTGCTATAATTCTTTGTAAGACGAACCTGTCGGCAATGGGACCAGACTTTGTTGAGGGGATTCCAATGCGAAACTCGCCTTTTTATTATAGTTTCCTACTTCTCCTCACCATGATCTGTGTTCTCCCTGTTTTTCCGGATTTTGTTAAAGCACAAACTGTCCTTAGCGATGACTTCAGTGGGAGAGGCACCGGCACAGTGGACCTCACCTCCGTCTCTTCGGGGGGGCTTTCCTGGCAATTGGTCCAAGGGGGAGTCCGCATTTCCTCTTTCTCAGGTCAACCATCGACTGACAACCTGGCTCTCAATTGGCCTCTGGTGAGTGGATCGCCTACGGATACGATTCTGGTCACCGAGCAGATATCCGACTGGAACAGTCTGACTATCGATCTTGGATGGAGCAGCAAGTATGTACGCAAAACTGCGGGTTTGGTTTTGTTGTACCAAGATAATGATAATTTCTACTTCATTGGACTGGGTTCCCTCCAAAATGGCCAACTAATCCGCCGCCAGAATGGAACCGATACAATCCTCACCTCCGGGGATATTGATCCTCCCGATGTGGGTGATACGGTTGTGACTTCCTACACTATCGGAGTTTTCGCCGGAGCGGTGGGAACCACATTCACCGTGGACCGGGGGTCGGATGGAACCCAGGAGATAAACTACATCGATACGGACGCTTCGGCGTTGTCTCAGTTTGGTCAGAACGGAGGCCGGGTGGGTTTCCGTTGGCTGATAGACAACGGTTCTTGGCACTATGTCTGGGTAGACAGAATCTCTGTCAATGGGAGTCACATTGATATCAGCATGGCTCCATTGCCCACCAATACACCTACCGCCACGCCGACTCAGACATCACCGCCCACAATAACAGCCACCCCAACCCATACCGGAACCCCAACCGCAACCATGCCATCACCCACTCCTACATCCACCTTGTCTGGTGAACAGCCCATGGCTGGACGGATAGATCGTATCACGGACCTTGCGGCCACCAGCAGTCCAAATTCAGGGGGGTACCGTCTCACCTTCACCGCCCCGGATGGGGACCTTGATACACCTGGACAACAAAGAGCCCTAGCCTATGACATCCGTTACTCCAGCACAGTGATCGAAACAGAAACTGAATTTCAGAATGCCGCCAAGATCCCCAACATCCCTGATCCTTGGCCGGGTGGGGTGGTTCAGACGATTGACTGCTATTCCCTCCCATCGGGCCCCTTGTATTTCCGGATGAAAGTGATCGGTTCCAATACAAGTGATCTTTCCAACCTGGTGAGTGGCTCGCCTGCCTTAGGGATGGCTGTTTGGAATGTCCCCGCGAACCGCAAGGTTGGCATTGATTTGAAAGTGTCTGGAGTGGCGGGGCAAGACTATGTCTATGAGCCTATGTTCTATGACTTGAATATCGATGACCATGGTATTCTGTATGTCCGTGACACGGTGGAAATGTCTCTGGCGCATAACAGCAAAAACGCCAAACCAGCACAGACTTGGGGAGGCGGAACAGCCGGCATTACTCCCACCACCAGCGCCGCCGCCGAGAGCCTGGCTGGAGATCAAGGAATCATCCGTTACCGCTTCGATTGCGATGGACTGCGAGTCATGGATGGCAAGCAGGCTTATGTGGAGAATGGTGAATGTTATGCCGTAAACCGTTACCTCCCCCACAAAATGTTCAAACGGTATTCCGAGCCGTTCACTCCCAAATCGTTTTATGACTCTCTGTCCTCCAATGGATATACAACACTTGCGGACCGTACCGCCGAATCCACCGGAACAACGGTTGATGAAAGATATCATCGTGGTTTACTCGGCCCTGATAGTGGGGATGAGTGGCATGAACTAGCTTATTGGGATGATGATCTGGGATGGTTGGGAGACAAGGAACGTCATTCTCAAGCCTCGGATGGAAGAATCGTCTGGATGGTGTTGAATCCCAAGAGCCCGGTTCCGTCATTTTCGAACGGTCCGGGAGGCCGGTTCTTTACAACACGTCCAAAGGCCTACTACCAGGGGAAGGTGGTACCTCAGACCACTTACCTTTCTGGAGATGTGACACTAACGCTGACGAACCTAAGCTATGATAAAAGCCCGATGCAATACCGGCTGGGAGAAGGTGCCTGGATCAATTACACGGGGCCAGTGGCGGCGGGTGACCTTGGTCTAACGCCCAATACACCGGTGGTCCTGGAGATGAGGATTGGAGCTAATGGGCCGGTAAAGCAACGGACGCTGGTGTGGCAGCCTATTATCGCTACAGCTGCCGAAACTCATCCGGTCATCCTTTTCAGAGCGGAGGAGAAGGCGGCTTTATGGAACCGGATACGTTCCCACTCAGGTTTGGCTTATGAATACAAGAAGCTAAAAACAAACAGTAATCAGATCAAAGCCCTGATGGGGCGCAATTATGAAGTCGATGAAAGGATTCGTTATGGAGGGATAACTGGCCAGGCCATGAGTGCGGCCTTTGTGTATAGTCTTGAAGGGCCAGGCACCCTCCTCGACTCCAGCTACACCGGTGCACAGATCGCAATGAAAGCGTTCCGGTCACTTCTCGCTTCCATTGCCTCCTATGATCCGATTGGAGATGAGAGCCAGGCGGGTATATGGACAGGTCCCAATGGTGAGATGACCCTGGAATGGTGGGACCGTGGTTTCAATGCCATCTTCGCGCACATCATTTATGACCTTGTGGCCGGTCTTCCGGGCATTGATCCGATTGATGACCTTAAGCTGCGCGAAGCCCTAGCTCAGGAATGCTACCAGAAGATGCGTTTCATCCATTACATGCGTGGCAATTGGAACCTCAAATCCTCGAGTGGATTATTGACTGCGGCCTATACCATCCCCACCTATGATTCACCCTGTTATGGTGGCGCCGACTCGACTCGTTATGATGGCTGCCCATTCACTCCGGGGATCAGTTGGCGCGAGTATGTCGAGAATTCAGAACTCCCAGAGGGACAACCCGGCGGCCCAGAAATGCGTTCCACTCTATGGGATTCGGTCTGGGAGGATGGTGTTAGCAAGGAAAGCACCTCTTACGACGCCTCTGGCCGTGCTGTATTGGCCTATTTCCTCAATATCTACGCGGGTTACCACAATGTGAACTTGATGGAGAGCCATCCTGAATTCCGGCGCGCCTTTGAGTGGTCGCTACGTTCACGCTTCCCTTGGAACCGCAACTACCCGTCCTATGGTCAAGCGCGTTACACCATCCTTCAAGACTTCCACGACCTTGTGAATCCACGTTTCGAGAATTACCTCGACATGGGAGCCATTCGTTGGCACTACAATATCCATACACCCACGTTGGGTCTGAATCCGAACAGCCAGGAGCCAATCCCCTTCATTCTGGCCTGGCACGATCCCACCTATACCGCCGTGACCCCCACGGATACAGGCAGCCGTGCTTACAGAAACAATATGATCTTTCAACGGGATTATACTGATCCCAACACCCCGCAGCTCATTCTGTGGGGACGCGAGACCTCTTGGTCGATCTATGAAGCCCATCGCAAGGATGACTCAACCGCCATTTTCTTGAATGCCTTTGGCGAAAGGTTCCTCACCAATACCGATGAACCCGCCGACTGGCTGAGATCCAACTCCGAATCTCAGAATGTGATCCTTGTGGATGACAACACGGCGGGGCCGGCCAACTCACTCATGGCTGCTGGCCCAAGCCGCGCCACCATCGCCACCATCCATGGGAATTTGGTCACCCCCTTCCTCGATTATGGAGTGATGTCCTCCCAACTGCACTCCCCTAATGACACTTCCTACTACAGTAACCGCGCTCAACTCGACCGGCATGTGGCCTTCCCCGATCATCGATTCTTTGTTGTCTTCGATGATATGAAGTCCGCTGATGGTCAAGCCCATGATTATGGATGGACCGGTCACTGCTATGGAACCCTAGACCTGTCAACAGCTCAGCGGGCGGTATTCACAAAAAGTTCCGGCAAACAACTGGACATCCACTTCTTCGCTCCCCAAGTGACCTTCGCCAACTACACAATCAACCAGGCTATCGATTGGTCAGGGTCAGAGGTGCCGGTTCCCTATTTCATCGCCAAGGCAAGGGGTACGGGTATCCAGTACTTGAGCGCCTTAGTTCCGATGGATGTAGGGGGTACCGCGCCGGGTTACCGGACTCTATCACCCCCGCGAGGAAGCGCGGGAGAGGTGGTTCTAGATGGTTCCTCATACCTCATTTCCTGCCAACCCTCACCCGCCAGCCAGGTCACTGTTGATGGAAAGTTCACCTGCAGTGCGAAATTCGCTTTGGCCAAATACACCGGCGCCGAAGTAGACTATATCTTCGTGGTGGATCAACAAGGTACACTTGCGTGGAATGGAACCACTTTGATCGTAGTCGATGAACCGCGGTCATTCATCTACTTGCCGGTGGATCCTCAAACAGGCGGTCCCTCGATCACCACGATCCATGATGAGTGGATTCCAGACTAGGGATATGTTGGGTGAGCTAAGCTCCTGAAGACCTCCCCCCTCTCCCACTGAACAAGGGGGGAGCCACAAGTTCCCTCGCTTTGTGGGAGAGGGGATTTAGGGGTGAGGTTTCTGTTGCTACATCATCCCAATGAAGCACTTGCCCCAGTTCTTCGCCGGAGGGAATCCCTCATCTTTACAGGATCGTCCAGGAATCTATTCTGATCCTTGTGCTTCCATTAGTTACGTCCACCGTTCTTGTCCTGGTATCAGCTGTTCATATCTGGAGGAGTCCTCTTGCGATTCATCCCGACTGCGCGCTTAATCTGCAA
>CAZORO010000388.1:0-5692 GCA_964581845.1 uncultured bacterium | reverse complement strand
GGAGAGAAGGGGAAAGTCCTGCTGCGGGATGCCCCGTATGGAGAGAGAGTCCGTATCTTTATCGAATAAAATGCTTCAGATCTGGTTATTGTGGACTCCACACCCCCCACTTTAACCCTCCCTCTTCCTCATGCGCTTGCCCATGAGAGTGAGAAAGAAGGGTAAACAACGCTCCCTCCCCCCTTTGGGGATGGTTGGGGAGGGGGGTATGCAAGCATCCGCTAGAAGGTTGTTGAAGGAGTACCTCCCCCAATCCGTGAGAGCAGACTGAGATCCTCTTTTTTTACCAGGCCCACCATCCAAGCCACCAGCCAGTATACCAAGGAAAGGATGAGTCCTTGGATGAGCAGGGTAGCCAGGGTGTGTGCCTCAATGAAAGTGATCGCTCCAATAGAGGCCAAAACCCCAACTACCGCACCCAGGGAGGTGCGGGTAAAACCTTCTGTATGGGGTGAGAAAATGAGCGAGACCCCCATCAGGCCACCCACACCAATAGTCAAGATCCAGGCGAAGGTAAGGATCCCTTTCCCCGTAATCAAGGTCCATGCGGCATACGGCACTACGGGAGTAAAACCAAGGACCACCGCGATGAGATAATCCTTCATCCGTGTGAGAGAGATCAAAATCCGCAGATGAAACTCGGCCACCAGCATAAGCGCCCCAGCCAGAGCGCAGATCTGGATAAGCGTCACGAGTAAGTCAGCGTCTGTATGGTACCGTTCACCCAAAACCACCCAAACAATGGGATAAGCTAAACCAAGGATTCCGGCGGTCAACCACCCACCCAGGAGCGCGCTGAATCTCCAGGAGACTGTCTGGACGTTCTTGAAACGCTCCCGCTCTCCCGCTTCGTTGGCGGAAACCAGCCATGGATAGGCGCTGATACTGAAGATCCCCGCGATATAAACCGTCAAACCGAATCCCTGGATGGCCAGACCGAGGTATCCAACCTGTTCGGTGGGATAGCCAAGCTGACCAGCCAGCGGCACCAAGGTTCGTGTGAACACTTGATAAATCAACTGGCCCAGTAGTGAAGCGATTCCTAAGCTGCGGATTTCCTCCCAAGGGAGGTAAGAGAACTTGAATGCGGAGGATGGAGACTGATTCACAAACCACTCTGAACGGCGTCGATGGAAGGAGAAGAACACCCAGATGAGGGCAGGGATCGTGGCGATTACGAGAAGAACTGGAATCCAGGTACGCGACCAGGATTCAAGGGATTCCTCGCCATGAATCTTTATAACCAGCATGGCTCCACCGCCGATCAAGGCCAGGCGGCACACCAGGATGAGAACTGGAAACCAGGTGGTGGGTCCTAGATGCCCCAATCCATACTCGGCATTCGCCAAAAGCTGCGCGGCTCCGGAAAAGGCCACTCCAAGAAAGATCCAGATGAAGCCGCTCTTGTCTTGCAGGAAAGGATACAACAACCATAACGACAACAGCAGCAAGCCAAACCAGCGCCACACCTGGAGGATGAATGGCCCTTGCCGTCCAGGATCGGAAACCCGGTAGATGGCAATGAAGTGAGCCATCATTGGTGGCGCGCAACCATTCAAGAAGCCCAACAAAAGAAGCAGGGCTCCAATGTAGTACTGCAGGATCCCATGTGCCTGGGGCCCAAGAAGCACTGGGTACAAGAACAAACCGGCAAAGGAGAGAAGAAGGATGACCGCTCTGCCGATTAAGATAACAAGGGTTTCCCGTCCGAGAGAGGGCATATCCGCGTGGACTCAATCCTCGATGGGAGTGGGAGCGTTGGGATTATATAGATTCCTCACCGCTTGAGCGACATCATTCTGACGGATCAGTGTCTCACCTACCAGCACCGAGTCGACCCCAGCATCGCGGAGAATCTCAAGATCCGCATAACAACGGATCCCGCTCTCGCTTACCAGCACCGCGTAATCAGGAGCCAGGGGGACCAGATCGAAGGTGGTCTGCAGGCTCACCTCGAAGGTCCTCAGGTCCCGGTTGTTGATTCCAATTAGGGTGGCCCCGCAATCGCCCACCCGCTTCATTTCGATTTCATCATGCACCTCACACAACACCGCGAGGTGAAGCTGTTTGGCGAGCTCCATGAACTCCCTGATCTCCTTGTCAGAAAGCACCGCCGCGATGAGCAGGATGGCATCGGCACCAAGCAGACGGGACTCGGGGATCTGGAATTTGTCGAAGATAAAATCCTTTCGCATAAAGGGGATCTTCACTGCCTCTCTGACCGCCGCGAGGAAGGCCCGGTTGCCCTGGAAATACCGGTCTTCCGTGAGCACCGAAAGCGCGGCGGCTCCCCCTTTCGCATAACCCCGTGCGATTTCGGGGACATTAAAGTCCTCGCGAAACACTCCCTTGGAGGGAGAGGCTTTCTTAATCTCCGCGATCAGGGTCATCTTTTCAGGGTGAACCAGGGAATCGGTGAAATTACGAGTTTTGGGGGTTTTTGTGGCCTCCTCACAATAACGCTCGAAATCCTTTCCCTCACGCAGGGCTTCAACCTCTGGACGTTTGTCCGCGATGATTTTCTGTAAAATGTCAGGCACTCCTGATTCCCTCCATGCTGGGTACATGAACATGTTGTATCCGGCTCCGGTAAGGATGGCAAGGATCTAGTGGTTCGGATAGACTCAATACCTCTCCTTTACCACATGGCTCCGGAATGGGAGAGGCTTGAATGGCAGCATTCCATAGGGAGTAGGGTTTCATGTTTCTGATCTGGTTAGGTTTCATCCTTTTCATTTTCTGCGCTCTGGCGCTCGATCTGGGCGTGCTCAACCGGAAAGCGCATGTGATCTCCACCAAGGAGGCCCTGCGATGGACCGCTCTGTGGGTCTCGGTGGCCTTGCTTTTCAGTGTCTTCATCTATTTTGCCTATGAGAATCACTGGATGGGGATTGGACTGCATCGGGACAAGACGTTGGCAGGTTCTCAAGCCGCGTTGGAATACTTCACCGGCTGGGTGATTGAGTATTCCCTGAGTTTGGACAACATCTTCGTGATCGCCCTCATCTTCTCCTACTTTGGTGTACCTCGTCAGTACCAGCATCGTGTTCTCTTCTGGGGTATCCTGGGGGCGATGATCATGCGTGGCGCGATGATCGCAGCGGGTTCAGCCCTGATCCAACGATTTGACTGGATCATTTATGTCTTTGGAGTCCTGCTCATCCTCACCGCTGTCAAGATGTTACGCGCCAGCAATGAGGAAGTGGAACCGGAAAAAAACTTCCTGGTGAAACTCGCCCGCAAACTCTATCCAGTGACTCCCCATTTTGAGGGAGAACATTTCTTCACAAGGATGAATGGCAAGCGCGCGATCACTCCCATGTTCCTGGTCTTGCTTGTGGTGGAGAGCACGGATGTAGTGTTTGCCATCGATTCCATTCCGGCCATTTTCGCGGTGACCCGTGATCCATTCTTGGTTTATACCTCGAATGTCTTTGCAATTCTCGGCTTACGTTCTCTTTATTTCGCGCTCGCGGGCATGATGGCTCAGTTCTATTACCTTCGTTTCAGCCTCGTGTTCCTTTTGGCCTATGTCGGGATGAAGATGCTCCTTTCTGATATCTACCATATCCCCGCTCATGTCTCCCTGGGCATCATTGCAGGAATTCTCGCGGTGGGGATCATCGCCTCGGTGTTCCGGTCCAGACGGCAGAAACGGGCTCTTGCGAATTTGGTCGAGGAATCGGCTGAGGAAAATCCTAGCTTTGAGGACCTAACACCCTGCGAGGATGAACCTGATGAGCACACCCGCTCGTGATGGAGGATACCTTTCTCCACCCTATCTGTACTCGCTGATACTGGTGGTTCTCATTGCATTGCCGTTTGCTCTTCGTACAGGCTTTGACCGGCCTCTGAGTGGCTCCTTGCCGTTGGTTGTGATCAGCCCCCACAACGAAGCTATCCGTTATGAGTTTGGCAGAGCCTTTTCGCATTGGCATGAAGATAGATATGGGCAGCCAGCGATGGTGGATTGGCGTAACATTGGGGGAACCACCGAGATTGGACGGTATCTCTCGGCTCAGTACACCGCGGCCTTCCGCGCCGAATGGACATCAGAAGGGAGGCAATGGAGTACCGCAATCGCCAACTCCTTCAATAACTCCAAAGTGAAACCCGAGGATACCGCTCTGCCACCTGATGTTCGTGATGCCCGGAGGGCTTTCCTTGAATCTAGTGTTGGAGTGGGTATCGATCTCTTCTTTGGCGGCGGGGAATATGACCACAGCCGTCAAGCTGCGATGGGACATCTATCTCCCTCGGGATTCCGCGAAACTACCGAAGGCAAAACGATCCTGGGAACCCAGATCCCTGAGACCATCGGGGGTGAGAATTGGTACGACAAGAATGATCTCTGGTATGGAGCCACTGTCTCGGCCTTTGGGATCTGCTACAACCTCGATTGCCTCGCCCGTATTCCTGGGACCTATGAACCCACCACCTGGCGGGATCTGTCACAACCCGCACTCTTTAGACAGGTCGCCCTGGCCGATCCCTCCAAAAGCGGTTCATCCGCCAAAGCTTTCGAGATGGTAATCCAACAGGAGATGGTTTCAGCGGTGGCGGGAATACCCTCCAGCTCCCCGGATTTCCAGACTGCCTTGCGAAGAGGTTGGCGCGAGGGGATGAGTGTGGTCCGCATGGCGGCAGCCAATTCCCGTTATTTCACCGATTCTGCCTCGAAGGTGCCCTTGGATGTCTCCATGGGGGATTCGGCGGCGGGGATGTGTATTGATTTCTATGGTCTGTTTCAGGCCAGCCTTGTCAGCAGACCAGATGGGACCAGCCGGATGCGGTATGTCTCACCCAGTGGAGGCACCACGGTGGGATGTGATCCCATCGCGATGCTGCGTGGCGCGCCACACCCCGAGTTGGCCTTGCGTTTCATCCAGTTCGTCATGTCGATGGAGGGACAGAGGCTATGGGCTTACCGGACTGGCACGCCCGGTGGTCCGCAGCGGTATGCGCTTCAAAGGCTCCCCATCCGGCGCGATTTTTATGTGCCCGAGAACCTGCGGTATTGCAGTAATCCCGAGGCAAGTCCATTTGCCCAGGCGGAGAGCTTTACCTACCACCCTGAATGGACTGGGAAGCTTTTCAATGCCCTCCGGCTCCTCATCCGTACCAGCTGCCTTGATACCGGCGATGAACTCCGGAAGGCTTGGGGAACCATTTTAACCAGGGGAGGGCCGGAGAAGTGCCCTGCTGCCATGGAGAAGTTACAGATGCTTCCCGAGAATGCTGAATATGACAAGGTGGGCGAAACCCTGTCTGGGCTCAAGACAAAAGTCCAGGAAGTGGCCTTGGCGCGTGAGTGGGGTTTGTTTTTTTCCAGCCACTACAAGCAGGCCACAGAGATTGCGGAACAAGAGGGAAGTGGAGGGCCGCCCCTGTGAGATCGCGGCTCCTGTTTTTTGGGTATGGCTTGCTGCTGATGTGGTTGGGGCTTTTTTTTATCTATCCTCTTTTCCGTGTGCTGGCGGGAGGTTTTCTGGATGAGGGCGGGAAACCGACATTTGCTTTCCTGGCCGAGGTTTTCCGCAACCCGCTTTATTTGGAGGGATTACTCAACTCATTTCTCCTCGCGTTGGCCACCATGGTGCTTGTGATCTTGATCGCCATCCCCATGGCGGTCCTTAATTCACGCGCCAGTTACCCTGGAAAGACCTTGTTGGCTTCCCTCATTCTGGTTCCC
>CAZORO010000387.1:0-5702 GCA_964581845.1 uncultured bacterium | reverse complement strand
ACCCCCACCGAAACCCCCTCGGATGTCGATCCGGGGAATACACAGTTGTACCAGTAGGGTGACGGCTTGCCCCTTGGTCTTTAGGGGGTTCCTTGCCCCCCCTTCCTGGCCTACCTCTAGGCTTCCATTCTTCACATTAAGAGGGTTATGATCATCTGGTTTTGATATACTATCCAAAGCATGTGGCCAGCTGGGGAGAAAGAGGTCTCTCCGGATGCCAGTGGCCATGCGGAAACTGTCTTGTGTGGGTGTGAACACAAGACGGATGCTGTCATGTCTCGGCCGAGGGAGGATCGTGAGAATGCGTCTTAATGTTATGGTGCGTATGACCGGGCTTATCCTTGTGGGATTGGTGTTGATCCAGGTAATGCCCAAGGCGGCGCCCGGTCAGGTAGATCCCAAGATCCAAGCCTTGTGCGGAGGCGATGAAGATCTGGCCAAGCTGGATTCAAGCCTCCTCCAGATGACCAACACGCTGAAGACCACAAAGTCCACCCCCGAAGAGGTCATGTTCAAATTGACTCCTCACGCCATCCGTGAAAGCAACAAGCTCCAGTGCGTAATAGGAGTCACCGAGCTTAGCCCTGCTCTCATCCAAGCCTGCACCGATGCCGGCCTTCAAGTACGCAGCACTCACTCTTTCCCAGGAGTGAACACCATCGTGGTGTGGTGTTCCGATCCGCGTGACCTCGCGGCACTGGCTCACCGTCCCGATGTCAGAGGAATCGCCACTGAGTCCCCTTACGAAACGCGGGTGGGACGTGTGACCAGCCAAGCGGATGCCTCCATCCATACCGACCAAGCCCGCAAGGAGTTAGGGGTCACCGGTAAGGGAGTCCGGGTGGGAGTTATCAGCGATAGCATGAGTGACACCCGTGCTGGAACGATCTCCCGGGGGTACCTCAAAAACTGCCGGGATCAGATTACGGGAGACTTGCCCAACAGCATCCGAATGATTGATGCTGGACCGGGGGGAGGGACGGATGAGGGGAATGGTATGGCGCAGCTCATTTATGACCTCGCGCCGGGGTGCGAAATCTCCTTCGCTTCAGCGGCTTCAGGCTATAACGAGTTTGCGGAGAACATCACGAAGCTCAGAACCGACAAGGAAGCCCCCGCCCATATCATCGTGGATGACGTGGGATACTTCGCCGAACCACTTTACCAAAATGGACCCATCTCCATCGCGGCAAATAAAGCAGTACAAGCAGGAGTTCCATACTATTCAAGCGCGGGAAACGATGCCGATAATGCGCATGAGGCTGTTTTTGAGGATGTTTCCCCCACCGATGATGAAACCTATCCCCCTACTGGTGTGGATCTCCACGATTTTGGTGCGGCCAAGGGTTTCGCCTCGGACACACACCTGACAATTCAGGCTCCTTATGGTTATGCCTCCGTTCGGGCGATCTTGAAATGGGATGAGCCCTATGGCGGTGTCTATGGCGCGGGAAATGGATCCGAGGCGGATTTGGACCTTTATCTTGTCCAGGATACTGATGTCCCTCTCACTGATGAGAATATCCTCGCGCAAAGCACCTCGGTCCAAGGACGCGAAGGAACTCCAAAGGGAGAGCCCTTTGAACTACTCGGGGCAACTCTCGTCTCGGATGAGGCACAGACCTATCACTTGGTGATCAACCACGCCAAGGGAAGAAAACCAGTCCTCTTCAACCTCATGGTTGATGTTTACACCGGCCTATCCGACCCCTTCGCCACACCCGATTCAGAGTATTTAGGGGATCGTACCATCTATGGCCACCCAAGCGCGGAGAAGGTGATGGGTGTGGCGGCAATCTACTACAGGGAGATTGACACCGCCGGACAATACCAACCACCCAGGTCCGCAATCGATGTGGAGTCTTTCTCAAGCAAGGGTGGAATCACTCCGTTCTACTTCCCCGACATCGGTTACCCACGGCGTGGAACCCCGCTTACAGTCTACAAACCCGACTTGACCGGCCCTGATGGAACGGATACCACCTTTTTCGGATCCGATGACTCCGATGGGACTGGATGGCCTAACTTTTTTGGAACCTCCGCATCGGCTCCGCACCTCGCCGCTGTGGCTGCTTTAATGAAAAGCGCAAATCATACTCTGACACCCGACCAGATCAACGACCGTCTCCGCGAGGGATGGTCTGGTCAATGCCCTGGACGCCATGAGGGTTGTTTACCTGACTCCCACTTTTACACCCACCGTTACCCGGACACCCACCATCACCCGGACACCCACGATCACCTCCACGCCCACGATTACCCCCACTCCCACTCCCACTAACACGCCAAGGGTGACTCGGAATATCGCCTCCGCCAGCACCGGCAAAGGCCCAGTCCATGCCGCCACTGGCCGGATCTCAGGCCCCCTCAAGGCGGATGCCATCGAAGCCTTCCAGGATATCGCTGTGGCCAATAGCGCGGATGGGAGTGTCTCGATCCTGATTAACGATGGTAATGGTCAATTCCCAACCGCGGCCAGGACAGTGGTTGTGGGAGAGGGAACCAAACCATCCTTCGTCGAACTGGAGGATCTTACCAACGACAACTACAAAGACCTTCTGGTGGTGGCCTCCGGTACCGAGCAAGTCATGCTCTTCATGAATAGTAAAGCCGGTGGTTTTCTGCCCACGCCAACGGTCTTGCCACAGTCTTTTGATAGTCCTCTCTCCGCCTTTGTGGGTGACCTCAATGGAGACAGCCGGTTCGATTTGGCTATACCCAATACCGAGGCCGATAACATCACGATTATCCTAGCGGGACCTGGCGGTGTGACCGATCCGGCCTCGCAGGTGTTGACCGTAGCGGTGGGAACCCCATCGGCTGGTAAGCTCCCGGCCTACATTGCGGGGGGACATTTGAACCCCGACCTGAACCTCGATCTGGTGACTCCCAACTGGGAGGATGGGACTGTATCCATCCTGTTGGGGAATGGAAATGGCACCTTCCATCTGTCGCAGATTCTCAAAGCGGGAGTCAATACCCGGGCCGCGGCGATTGCCGATATCGATGGTCTGGATGGCAACGATATCATCGTGGTCAACCAGGGCGCGCCACAACAATCTCCTCCCATCGCGGGGAACGTCATCATTTACCTGAACAATGGGGATGGGACTTTCACGGGCAGAAGGACCCTTTCACCGGGGAATGGCCCCGTATCAGTCGTGCCCATTGATTTTGATGGTGACAACGATATGGACCTGGCGGCCATCAATGGCGGAATCCCAGAACCCTTCTCGATTCCCGCCGTAGCTGGTGAACTCGCCCTCTTTTATAACAATGGGGCTGGTACCTTCCCCATCGTGGACCGTTTCCCGCAAGTAGGATCACGTCCCATCTCGGGGGCATGCGCGCGCCTGGATAATACTCAAGCCAACGACCTGGTGGTCGCCAACCAACTCGATAACACCGTCTACATGGTCAACATCACCTTCCCCCCCATCCTCAAGCTATACGCTGACTTGAACCAGGATCTGGTCAATGACAGCATGGATTTATTCTCTCTGGCTCTGCTTTTCGGAAAGCGTGACCCCAGGACTCGTATTATCGGCGACCTGAATGGGGATGGGGGTTTATCTCAGAGCGACCTGGTGTCTTATCTCTCGGTCCGCCGTAATCCTGTTCCCAACCCGGGAGCCGCCAAGTGGGTGGAGATTCTCGATCAACCTCCCTTGGAGACAAGTCCCGCGTTGGCTGACCGGAATGGAGATGGAGTGGTGAATATCAACGATGTGATGCTGGGCTTCGAATGAGCTCTATCCGCACAGCACTCATCAGTGTCTCCGATAAAGCGGGAATTGTCGAGTTCGCCCACTACCTGCAGTCATGCGGAGTGGAGATCCTTTCAACAGGGGGAACACTGAAGTCTCTCCAGGCGGCGGGGATTCCCGCACGGCAGGTCTCCGATCACACAGGGAGTCCAGAGATCCTTGATGGACGGGTCAAAACGCTGCATCCCAAAATCCATGGGGGCATCCTGGGACGGCGGGATCTGGAATCACACTGCCGACAAATGGCGGAGCATGGGATCACTCCGATCGATCTGGTGGTGGTGAACCTGTATCCCTTCGAGCAGGTCACCCAAGCGCCGGATTGTCCTCTAGATCATGCCATCGAAAACATTGATATCGGTGGCCCCTCAATGCTCCGTTCCGCCGCCAAGAACTGTGATTCCGTCACCGTGGTGACCGACCCCGCCGATTATTCCCTTGTCCAAAACGAGATGGAGGCGAATGGCGGTGAAGTCACCTTAACCACCCGGCGGAAGCTCTCCGCCAAAGCCTTCGCACGAACCGCCGAATATGACTTGGCGATTTCCACTTACCTCTCCAATGTGATGGGTGAGGGTGAGGTTTTTCCAGCGAAGGTGCACTTCTCCCTGACAAGGTTGGGGACCCTGCGTTATGGAGAGAATCCCCACCAAGCGGCTGCGTGGTACCGGAGCACTGGCGCGCCTGCCTGTTCATTGCCAAATGCCAAGATCCTCTCCGGGAAAGAGCTTTCCTATAACAACCTGCTCGATCTGGAATCGGCGGTCCGGTCGGTACGAGACTTCGCCATGCCGGCAGTGGCCATCCTGAAGCACAACAATCCCTGTGGACTTGCATCCGCGGAATCACTCGCCGAGGCCTATGCCAATGCTTACGATTGCGATCCTGTATCAGCCTATGGCAGTATCATCAGCCTGAACCGTGTGGTCGACTCCGAAACCGCCCAACGCATTCATGAGAGCCCCTTTGTTGAGGCGGTCATCGCTCCTGGATATGCCTCCGGGGTTCTCGATCTCCTCACCAGCAAGGCCTCCAGAAGATTTCTGGAGCTTCCCGGACTGGACCAACCTCCATTGAAGGGAAGCCAGGAGATCCGATTGATCGAGGGCGGAGCCCTGATGCAGGACCGGGATGTGGTGAGGGACGAGGAATACGCCTGGCGTGTTGTTACCAAGCGTGCTCCATCCATGGAGGAAAAAACCTCGCTGCTGTTCGCCTTCCGCGCGGTCAAACAGGTCAAGTCGAATGCAATCGTGCTGGTGCAAGGAACGCGGACAGTGGGGATTGGGGCGGGCCAGATGAACCGTCTGGAATCGGTGCGGATTGCTTCTCGCAATGCCGGGGAAAGGGCGGTGGGAGCATCCTTGGGATCAGATGCCTTTTTCCCCTTCCGCGATGGAGTCGATGCGGCAATCGCGGCTGGAGTGACCTCGATCATCCAGCCGGGAGGTTCCAAACGAGATGAAGAGGTGATCGAGGCGGCCAACGAGGCGGACATTGCCATGGTCTTCACCGGCATTCGTCACTTCAGGCACTAGACCAGTTTTTAGATTTAGATGATCGAGCTCCACCCCCAACCCGCCCGCACCAAGGAGGGTTTGAGAGGGAGGAAGAGGGATGATTTAATACTGCGGAATTGAACTCCAATGCATATCGTTTGATGACCATGGCCAGAGCGGCCGGGTTTTATCTCAACCATTTGCTCCAGAAAACCATGCCTTACACACCTCAAACTCCCGAAGACATCTGTGAAATGCTCAGTGTCATCGGGCTATCCAGCATTGATGATCTCTTCAAGGAGCTACCAGTATCGATCCGCAATCCAGATATCAAGTTGCCGCCTCCACTTTGCGAGGAGGAGTTGAGGGAGGATGTGGCCCGGCTGGCCGGGAGGAACCAAACCACGCAGAACAGCCTTTCATTCCTGGGGGGAGG
>CAZORO010000386.1:2035-5708 GCA_964581845.1 uncultured bacterium | reverse complement strand
CCGGGCGACAGGATTAATATCCGCCTTCCCGAGGGTAGAGTTCCAGGACCTTTCGCGGAACGGATTCAACAGATACAAGCGGAGGGAGATGAAGAGACAAGTTTTGATCGATCCCCATGAAGGATATGATTGACCCCTGGATATACATGATCCGAAGATACTCCATCCAAGCAACACTCGCCAATCCATTGCCAATTCAGGAGGTATTTCAGTGTCCCCATCGAAAGGAGTCTCAGGTGCTGTTTGGTCAATCCCACTCCAATGGAGGGTGTCCCTCCTCGGTATGGGCATGATGTTGTACGCCTGCTCAGTATGGAGCGAGGGAAACCTTATCGATCAGAGCATCGTCCCCGCGGAAGCATGGACCGGTGAACCCTATGCGCTTGCCGGGAAACGGGTTGTTTTTACAGACTGGTATTATGTACGCCCCGGTGGATATTCCTGGCGGGATGAAAATGGAAATGCCGTTACTGCTTCCAAGACATCTCCTATAGGCCCATGGGGTGCGACTTTTGTCCGGAGCGAGGATGCTCCTTGGGGAATCCATCTTAGGGTAGAACGTGCGCAACGACTCGCTCCAGTAATATGTCAGGAAAAGCCCTGGGAGAAAGGCAACATGGGGGGATTCTTCGTCTTGCGCGATGGGGACCGCTACCGGGCCTGGGCCAACACAGCGGGCGGACCCGCCTATTACGAGTCGGTTGACGGATTAACCTGGGATCGCCCCGAACTCGGACTAGTCGAATACGAAGGGAGCAAGGCGAACAACCTCATTCCCAGTTGGCCTGGATGTGTCTTTATCGATCCATCTGCTCCTCCATCGGAGCGCTATAAGGGTGTCTCTGATGGCACCATCACTCCCGAGGATTTCGAAAAATTCCGAGCAGCTCATCCCGGCCGCTGGGAGCACCGTGCGTTAAGGAAAGATGCGGGGTTCATATCAGCTGTTTATGGTTACACATCTCAAGATGGCATCAGCTTTCAACGCCTTCCAGAACCCTTCACGGTGGAGCACAGTGACACGCTGGTCACAGGAACCTACGATCAACAACGGAAGGAATACCGGATTTATACACGCAATTACTTTGTGGGGCCGCGTGCGTTGGATGCTCCACCAGATCAGATGGGGATGGGCTGGCTCGGTGATTCACAGGGAGCGGGCCGGCGCTCTATTGGGATGACCAGGAGTAGAATCTTCGGGGATTTTCCACTTTCAGAGGTAATAGTAACTCCCCGCTCCGATATGGCTCCCCATGAACTCCTTTACACGAATTGCTACACCACCATCCCGGATGGCCCAGACCAGCAGCTCCTCTTTCCCACGGTCTGGGACACAAGCACGGATACCACTCACCTTGAGATGGCCGCTAGCCATGATGGAAGGGTTTGGAATTGGGTCCCAGGTGGATCTTTGATGGAGACCTTTGAATTCGGGGATCCCGATGGAGGGTGTATTTTTTGGAATCCGAATCTGACGGAGCTGGGGAATGGCGATTGGGCCCTGCCCTACACCGGTTATGCCTTCCCTCACAAATACCCACGCGGGGCTTGGTCGTTCCGTACCGGTTACGCGCTTTGGCCCAAGGGCAGACTGGTTGCTTTGGAGGCACCCGAACGGGGAGAGTTCACCACGGTGAGTCTCATGCCACCGGGGCGAACACTGCTTATCAATGCCGTGACCGAAAGAGCTGGTGAAATCCGGATTGCTGTCGCGCGCCGCGATGGTTCCATCCTAGAGGGCCGTGGATTTGATCATTGCGAGGCTGTTGTTGGAGACAAATTCAATTATTCAGTCAAATGGAACGGGCATGAAGATTTAGGCTTCGAGGAGGGACAACCGGTCTGCCTTAAATTCCGCCTTAATAAGGCGCGGATCTATGGACTGGTATTCCAGTAAAGGGATTGCTATTCCCTGTCAGATTTGTCGAGGTACCAACTGTACCCCCCTCCGCGCAGCCGTTGAGTCAGGCCAGCAACATGGCTGGAGATGTGCCTTTGGAACCACTCCGAGGTGACGGCATGGACCAAGGGAGATTCCATCAGTTTCTTCTCGAAGAGCCGGTAAAGGTTGAACTCCACCGGTTTGAATGGGCGTCGGACCTCCTCCAGCGGTGTTCCTACTACCTCGATGGAGCTGTTTCTCAAGGCACTGGCCTCCCCAGACAGGCAAAGGTATCGGACCTTATCCGGATTCATACCGATTAGATCACAGGCCACCAGGTCCACCGCGAAGCAGTTCTCACTGGCCATGAGGAGATCCAACCGCACCGGAGTCCCATACAGCGGACCATTCCCCTCCATCCCCACCAACCCATCCACCAGCGTGATCATCCGTGGAGAAAGCAACCCAGCCAGATCCGCGATGGTTTCATTCAACCAGCGGTGATAAATGATACGCCGTGGTTCAGGTACCAGGCCAAACAGGTTCTTCATGGCACAGGTGAGGACAGCGTATTTATGAGTTTTGATCTTGGGAATATCGATCAACAACTCACAATCCAGGATCCGCTCCGGAAGATCGAGCCCCTTGAGGCCCTTTCCAGAAAACTCGATCCAGCGCGTCGATTCGATTGATACATTCACTAAACGCGCGCCATATCGCGCCGCTAAGTCTATAAGTCCCATTCGTTTCCAAGTCAGATCGAGATTGCGTCCCTTAACAGCGGTACCGGTGTCACTCTCCGCGATCACGGTCTGGCATCCATGATCGGAGAGAATGGAAAGAAGAGCCTCGAGGAACTCCACGCTCGTATTGGCGCCAAGGGCGATGTAATCCGGTTTGTCGGTGACTAAGTTGGGCTTCAGAATAACTTCATGAACCTTTTGAATGCGTGAAAGGCAATTCGAGAGGGTAAGGATATCAAGCAGGTCTTCTTTAAGAGTGGCGAGAGTCGTTTTCTGGATCGCCACTTTGGGAGGCGGAGCTGGAGTGGGAAAGTCAGCCATCACCGCCTCTTGAGATGCACCAGTGTTTCCACATGGTGAGTCTGGGGGAAGAGATCGAAGGGTTCGACCGAGGCAACCCGGAATACATCCTTGCAGAGGGTTTTCAGATCCCTCGCCAAGGCTGCTGGATGGCAGCTGATGTAGACCACATCATTCGGTTTAAGCGACAACAACGCCCGTAAGACCTCCTGCTGACAACCCTTACGGGGAGGATCGAGGACCACCAGATCCGGTTTATGCCCCAGCTCACGCGGGGATTGCTTTCCCCACCTTCCGAAAACTGCCTCGGCCGCCTCCGCGATCCATTCTACACGGCAGTCTTTGAGACGGCGGGAGGTGGTGCGTGCAAGTTTAATCGATTGCAGGTCCAGCTCGATCCCCACCACCCGCTCGAAATGGTGACCCAGAGCACGGGTCAACACACCCACCCCGCAGTAGGCATCGATGCCGAAACCATGTGTCTCGAAGGGAAGATCGAGAACACGTCCGTACAGCTTCGCCGCCATCTCATCATTGACCTGAAGAAAGGAGGTGGGACCAACCAACGTGGTCCAAGAACCGGCGGTGTGCCAGGCACAGTTCTCCTCCGGAAAAAATGCCATCCCCCAGGAGGGAGTCTTTCCAAGAGGACGGTTCAAGTATTGTGCCCGGTCGAAATAGACTGCATCGGCACGCGGATCAGAGTAAGAGAAATGGACTCGCACCTCCGGAAAAGAAGCCAGGCAGT
>CAZORO010000386.1:1459-2025 GCA_964581845.1 uncultured bacterium | reverse complement strand
TGCGGAGGGGAATCTCCATATCGAAAGAGGCCACTGCAAACAAGACCATAATGCAGGGATCCAAGGAAGCACGGTCCGCGGGGGATTGTTGTGGTTCCCGGCGTCCAGAATGATACCGGATTGTCGCTGAACGGATGCAGCCTTTGTCTCCATCCCAGGCCAGCGAAGTCCCGAATTCCTCATCCAAGGCGGTCAGGATCCTCTCGGCCCCTGTCCAAAGCTCCTCACATGCGATTTCACAGGAGGATATGGGAACCGGGATTCCTCCATCCTCCACACTTCGGAGTCCCCATTTCAAATGGCCATCATCGGTGGTCAAACTAAACGCCATCTTATTACGGTAACGCCAGGCATCTCCACCCACCACGGGGGCCACTTCCACCTCCAGCTTGCTCATCCGCTGGAGCATCTCCTGAATTTGCTTGCGCTTAAATGCCAGCTGCTCCTCCCGGTCCACAATCTGCAGTTGGCAGCCACCGCAGTGAAGAGATTCCTGAAAGTCCATTCCATTCCTGGGTTGGAGATGAACCGGACACACTGGAGGGTGTCTTCTGGGGGAGGCGGTC
>CAZORO010000386.1:0-1449 GCA_964581845.1 uncultured bacterium | reverse complement strand
GACGCAGTGGGAATGCCCGCGCGAAATCGCGGGACACCTTCCCGATTCTCACGCGAGCCCGCTCACCACTCAGCAAGCCGGGTGTGAAGCACGCCATTCCATCTACATGCCCCAATCCCTCGGCGACCGAGGTGAGATCTTCAATTTCCATCTCAACCGTCTGCCCATCCTGAACAGGAGGCGGTTCAATCGGGGGTTTCTTTGTCAATGTCTCTCACTCTTTCTTTCTATGATCCTCAGGCAAGATCAGTAGACTGGAGGTATCCAGGGAGAATCCCAACAACTGTCCAACCTCTGGCGGGCATGTCAAGCATGGTGAAGGCCAAAACAAAGTCAGGGCCACCCCCTGACACTCCATCCGGATCCGCCAGCGGTCACCCTCATACTGAACCTCCAAGGCAACGCCGGCAAGCTTTTCCTCGAACAGAGTTTCAGGACCACAGGATTCAGGACGGATTCCCACCTGGATTCCTGTGCCTGAGCTTATGATCTGCTCCTGTCCCGTTGCGGGCACCATCAGAGTTTTCCCAGAACCTCCACGATCATATGGGTGTTCCTGATCTCGCGGACTGTGCCTGGGAGCCAGTTCATCTCACCCACTAACTCGGCTAATCGGTGGCTGGCAGGTTTGCGGTAGAGCTCACTGGGTTCGCCTGTTTGGAGAATTTCCCCATCCAGGAGGACCGCGATCCGGTCGGAGAGGGCAAAGGCCTCGGACTGATCATGCGTCACATAAACCGTGGTCATACCCAACCTCCGCTGGAGCTCACGGATCTGGGAACGGGTTTGGATCCGAAGGCGCGCATCCAAGTTCGAGAGCGGTTCATCCATGAGCAGCACACGCGGGTGTGGAACAATAGCTCGAGCCAGCGCCGTCCGCTGTTGTTGACCACCGGAGAGGGTGTGGACATCCCGCTCCTCATAGCCCTCCATTTCGACCATTGCCAGGGCTTCGCGGACTCTCTTCTGGATCTCCGTGCGGGAGACTCCCCTCGCACGTAACCCATAGGCCACATTGCCACCCACGCTCAAGTGAGGAAACAGAGCGTAATTCTGAAAGACCATGCCCGTCTCTCGTTTTTCAGGCGGGAGATAGGTGACATCATATTCATCGATGAAGATCCTTCCGCGCGCGGGAGGCTTAAACCCCGCGAGGAGACGCAAGAGGGTGGTCTTCCCGCTTCCGCTGGGACCGAGCAGACTGAAGAACTCCCCCTCATGGACATGCAGGCTCACCCCCCGGAGAACCTGCACACCCCCATAATTCTGGTGCAGATCCTCTACCCGGATGGAGGCCATCTTCAGGTGTGATACTCCGCGTTGATGCGGACGTAGTCATAGGATAGGTCGCAGGTGTATGTTGTGGCCATGGCGGAACCCGCGCCCAGATCCACACGGATCTCGATCTCCTCCCCGTTCAGGATGGCGTCCTTGATCGACTGGAAAAAG
>CAZORO010000385.1:0-5740 GCA_964581845.1 uncultured bacterium | reverse complement strand
ACGGCATTCGCCTGTGGCCCCATGGCGTGCTTTCCAAACCTCTCCGAATCCCCCTTCTCCGAGCTTTTCATCCAACCACCAGCCTGGCGATGTAGGGATTTCATGATCGAGAGCTGGCCGCCAACCCAGTACAGGCTCCTGATCTGGGGAGATATGATGCCAAACATGGGAAGAATCCGGTGGCGCCTTAAGGGGTGCCCAGCCGGTTTCACCAACCTCGCAGATGCCGACCGGTTCCTCCCAATCAGCGATACGATAGGGACCGTGGTCCATCCAGGAGACCTTCAAATCCGCTCCAAGATCGGAGTCCCGCAAGATCGCTCGGGCATCATCAAAAACAGATTTGGTGGTGAGTGTCTGATTTGGAAGTGCTATCTTTGGTAGCAGCTTGGCGAGTTCGAAAGGTTGGCCACTGACCCGCAGTAATGATCCTCCCACCTGGTTCCGGTGGAAAGTCATTTCACCTTCATGGATGACCACCCGGTATGGTGGTTGAGATTCACCCAAGGGATCTGATCTCCGATACTGGACTGAGAACAGAAGTGCAAAGTGGACTGCCTCCGAGGGACGAAGAAACGCAAGAATACAACTACCATCCTCCCCTTCCAGTTGTTCAGCATCCGGGAATGCACTGAGCGTCTCGTGAATGTCCATTTTCAATCGGTTGGATAGATTCCCGTTTCCACTACAAGGCTTGAGCAAACAGATAGTCCGGACTTCGGTCTGGGAGACTTCGGGTCCAAACAAACTTCTGGAGGGGTCACCATAGAGGACATACTGAGCCCAGGTCAGGTCACGAGGACATCGGGAAGTCCTTGTCTCAAGACGAGCCTGTCTCAGGGCCAGGCCCACTGGCACACCCATCAGGATTTGACGATAGAAATCTGCGGCGAAGGAACGGCTCCCTTCATCGATGACCTCGCTGAGGGCTCCGATGCAGTGAGTAGATCCATTCCTTAGGAATGACTCAATCAATCCGGAGTAGCCAGATCCAAAACCATTGGGTGATTCCCCCCCATGACACGCGTTCATGAATACAAATGCGGGGGCACCACTGTTTTCGTAGGTCTGCTGCACCTCATTTGCACCAAACAGCCCATCTGCCAGGATCCAGGCGGTTTCTCCCTCGGACGGTGAGGAGATATGTCCCGAATAGTGGAGCAGACTGAACCGTGGCAGAACTTCCTTCAACATGGCTTGGTTAATCCGGCTGTTAAACCACTCTGCGTCCAGACTTGGATCTCTTCCAATCAGGTCAGCGAGCAGCCTCCCCTCTTTGGAAGACTCATCCAGATCACCCTTTGGGTTGGAGAGGATCAGGCAAGACAATCGTCCCTTTGTGATGGGAGAACGGCTAGGTCTTATCCACTCCGGTACGAAACGCCCAAGGGAGAACCGGCAGCCGAAGTACTCCCTGCCATCATGAAGGAGCTCCCACGGGAAGACGGTCAACGCGGGATCCAGATCCAGGATTAAGTACTCCTGGGTGGCTTCCCTGAGCCGATGGTGTACCTCGCTGTCAAGTAAATGCTCATACCAGCGCTTTCCCAGCGCTTCCAAGGACTCCTCTGGATTAAGATGTTCGCCTCGAAGGTTGACACGGCTGAATAGGGAGAGGATCTCTCTGGAGGCTGTTTGAAGGTCATCCAGAGAAACCGGTTTCACACCAGACAGGAAGTCATTGGGAGACTCTCCATATGTGAGAGTTGAACAAACGCCCTCATGACCCATGGTAATCCTGAGGACAAGGACTTGCGGATCAGGCGAGGTCTGGTCTTGCATTAAAGCTCCCCTTGGGAGTCAGGACTCAGCAAGCATTAAAAAGGACAAGGCATATATACTAGTGGAATTCGTCCGGTTCCCTCTTAAAGAATGAACCATGCATGTGGGGAATATAGCGTTACACCCTGTGATGGGGAAGAAAAACATTAAGGCGGAGTGAGAAAACGGAAGGACAAAACCGGTCAATCTTAAGATTTCGGGAACAGGTCCTGAAAGACTCCCTCCCAGAACTGGGCACTCCGGCTAACCTCCTCGTGATGGGAAAATTTGGCTGAGGCTAGAGACTCCAAATGACTGGCTAGGTGATTTTCAAGAGGTAGTTCCCAGGCCTTTTGGCCACATCCCTGGATGGTGTTGAAAACCTCAGTGGCTGAGGAAAACTCGCTCCGGGCAAGATGGTTCCAGCCTGAATACCAAGCTTCTTGGAACAGTTGTGGAGCACATTCTCCCGGGGATTCGATCCCTTGGATTTGTGTTTCCACTGCACGGACGGCTGGGAGAGGGCGCAGGACATAACCATCGGATTTGGTGACAGCGTTGACACCTGACAGGAAGGCACGGAATCGGGACAAAATGGATGAAATGGCAAACTCCTCAAGAGCTGGATTTTGCAAGAGCTCCAGAGCTAGGGCAAACTTGCCCTGGAGACACAGGCAAGCTAGCAGGGCCTTCCACTCCCCCGAACCAAACTCCCCCTCATCGATGATCACTTCCACCCCGGTGTCACTGGAACTCCATCGTATCACAACCGCCGTCCCATCCTGGACAAGATTTGGTATCTGCTGCCTCTCTGTGCTCCCGCTTGTCCGCCGGATGAGAACCCCCTTCTCCCAGACCTCGATCGTCTCACTTTTCCTGTTGGGGCTGTCACAGGTGACGAGGAGTGAGTTCTTTCCCTCACTCCGTGTAATGCGGAACTGCAATCGTCCCTTATCGGGCTGGATAAACTCTGTGACGAGAGTCCGATCAAAACAGTGGATTCCGGGCCTTCGGGTCAACCGGCCGATCCATTCCGCCAGGAAAGCACTTTCTTGGTCATAATGAAGATTCTCCATCTTGACGGTCTGAATCGCATTACCCCAGGCATTCCCGCGGTATCGGGCTTGGACAGAAAAGGGCAAGTCCGGATTGTTCTCCTCACGGAATTCTGGAAGGCTCAGGAGGGAAGCCAGGTTGGTAACTGATTCGCTCACACCTGGACCTTTCACAGGAACGCCGGTGCTCTCAGACTGCGCACCTTTCCCCACGAAGGACATCAGTTTTTCCAATTCGATACGTTCCAACACAACCAGTTTCCGCCTTTTATAAAATGTATTCCAACAAATATATAATACGTCAAGTAGAAAGATCTTACTACGAAAATTTTAAGCTTCTCCTTCCATCTCTTTCCTGACTGACTCCACCTCTCTTCATTACAATACCTTCCAACTCCTTACAAATTCCCGCGTTTTTGCTCGCTTTGTTCGCAAACCGTTCATGGGCTTTGCCCCAGTTCCCACTGGGGGTGCCCCCCAGACCCCCTCAAAGTGCAAAAAAACAAAAAGTATCAAAGGGTTAAACTGATTACAGGCCACATACCACACGCAACCCAAGAAATCTATTGTGAGAATGCGGGGTTTCGTAACTCCGTGCCGCAGACGTGAACGATCCCGGATAGTCACCAAAGAAGCCCCCCCGGTAGGAGCGGTAGCCCCGCGTACCAGACTTGTCTATCCATGCTGTCCCATCGGATGGTGCCCTCTCATATGTATCATGGTGCCAGTCCTGGCACCACTCCCATGCATTTCCATGCATGTCGTACAGCCCCCAAGCATTCGGTTTCTTCTGGCCCACTGGATGCAACTCACCTCCGTCGTTTTCAAAATACCACGCATAGTCCCCAAACTGAGCCCAATCGTCTCCGAACGAGTAAATAGTTTCGCTTCCCGCTCGGCAGGCATACTCCCACTCAGCCTCACTCGGCAATCGGTACGTTTTCTTTTCCATCTGAGATAATTCTTTAACAAACCTCTGACAGTCTGCCCAACTCACCATTGTCACCGGATAGTTGTCATCCCCATTGCTGTTGGGGGCATTGTTCCCCATGACGATCTTCCACTGGCCTTGTGTTACCTCATACACCCCGATGTAGAACGGTGTCCTGATCAGGACTCGATGGACCGGTACAGTGTCATAATTGTAAGGATATTCCGCACCCATGTTAAACTCACCTGCGGGTATCAGTTTTAGCTTCATCCCGATGGAGTTGGTAAAGACCTCGCCTTCCGATGAAGCCAGGGGCGGGGGCGCTGCATTGGTGACTACCGGTTCTGTATGCACCAACCCGCCAACTGAGTGGCCACATAATCCGCCAACAGAGGAAAGGTCACATATCCTTCATTGTTTCGTCCTCCACCCCCACGAAGACCCTCGAGAAAGAAATGGGTGAATGCTCCATGTCCCAACTCCCCCGCCTCATATGACACCTCCCCTGGACTGCACGACAGCATGGTCACCAATCCCTCCGCCTTTGAGAGCTGCTCCGCAAACTGTGAACTGACTTCTTCACCCCCTCCCCGCTCCCCCTTCCGGGGCGCGCTCCGACACGCATCCACCACTAAAAGGCGTTTATTGGCGTGGCAATTCTCAGGTGATAACAACTCTAGAATCCGCTCGATCGGAAGTGCCGTGTCGACTAACAAACCTGTATCTCCATCTTCGGGCATGACATAGGCTCTGCCCTTGTCATCCAGGAATCCATGACTGGAAAAAAAGATGATCACCAGACTATCTTCGTTCGAGCTCTTGACCGCATAGTCGATCGAGCGAAGGATCTCTTTACGTGTTGGCTTCAGTTTCCCACCCGTGGTATGGAGATAAGCTTGAGTTGGGGGAACCAATCCTCCCGGTTGGGTTAACTCAGCGAAGATGCTCTCCGCATCCGCCACCGCATAGGAAAGCGGTGAAACATGTTCATCATCAAACTCATTCGCCCCCAGGATGATCGCCCAATTCCCCTTGGTATCCGGCAGACTCACATGAACCCCTTCTACGGCCACAGCTCTGTCATCCCCCCAGACAGGGGGCAGTATCAACATAATGAAGCATATTACCGGCAGGATTACCTTCCACATCATAACCCCCCTTCACGGTATTCCCAGAAGCGATTGAAAACCTTTTTATACGATGGCAGCCACGATAAGGTGGCCCGTATTTCACCAACTCTGGATCTTACCTCAAATTATCCTCTAACCTGGCCATTTAATGGTATCACTCCACCGCCTGCCTCTCATCTCTCAACACCTCTATCACCCGCTTATGCTGTATCCAGGAGAGTAATAGCCTTTACCTTCCCATAACGTCGCACGTACCCTTTCAGGCTTGAGGAGCGGTTACCTGGCCAATGAAGAGTATCTCATTCGTGATGCATTCCCGAATGTCAAGGAAAAAAGGACGGTTTACTACCATCTCGAATGGTGGCTGTTCGCGCTTCCGTATCATTGACCCTGCCTCCATCGTCACCTTAGTAGCGGCTGCCGCTTCGGTTCCCTCTTCATTGACATCCACATAAGTTTTGTGCAATACCTCACCGATATATGGCTGCAAAAGAGCGAACGATCCAGGTGAAACCATGTTCCGGAAATCTGCGGAGTTCTTATCGAAGGCAACTCCCATTCCAAGGTCACATAGAGGTTGGTTGAGTATTAAACTGTCCTCAATGTGAAACTTGGGTAAAGAAATTCTCCCCGGGCTAGAAATCATAGATTTTGTCCAGTCTGCCCAGGAATTCCCGTTGATTTGCTCGATGAAAGATGATAGGTTGGTTTCCGGAGAAGGGAGGAAAATGTCCATCGACAAATTATATTTATACGGCAGGCTAATAGCCTGAAAACTTGGGCAGGTGTAATAGTCGAAAGTCCCGGATTGCGACATCATCTTGCATTTCTGCTTGCCGCCGTTCGCCAGGAAGAAATCTTGT
>CAZORO010000384.1:0-5762 GCA_964581845.1 uncultured bacterium | reverse complement strand
GAGATAGAGGGGACCTGTTCTCCGGGCGCGAGACGTTCAGCCCGGATACGGTCAGCGATCGTGTTCTTGATCCAGATGTATTTGGGTCCCCGGTATTTGTCGGACAAGTCAGAGCCCCCGCCAGATAAAGAGAGAGCATACGATTAGCATAGATCTCATGAGCAGGCTACTCTCGCTCACGAAAACCTCGCCTCCCCACCCCCCTCTTCCATGGAGAAAGGGGGGAGCAACTTTCCCCCTCGCCCAGCGGGAGAGGGGGGGAGGGGGGAGGTCTGATTCTTCATCACAGCCCTACGTCTTCTCTGCAATCCTCTTAAGTAGCCTCTCAGCGGCCTTGACCAGCACCTCCCCCGCTTCCGGGGCAAGTTGGCTGGAACGCGCCAAACGGGTTTCATAGCCACCGCCCTCAAAGGACTTGCGCATGGGTACATACCCGAAACAACCATTGGCCAGCTCCACCAGGAAGACATGCTTGAACCGTTCCCGCGCCAGACGTTTTACCTCCAGGCCATATTCGCAAAAAAGCTCGACCGGAAAACCCACAGCCACGAAATCTCCCAAACGGATTGCTTGGACCTCCAGGCAGACCAGGGGTTCACGCACATTCAGCTCCGCCATGAGCATGGCTTCATTCGCATAGACTCTTTCTTTGTGTGCACTGGGACGGCGGGTGCCACGGGTGAAGAAGAGCTCCTTGGGTTCATTCTCCTGGAGAACCAACCGGGCTCTTTCAAGCAGGTCAGGGCTCACCTTTTTCCGGGGGATCTGGATAATCTCACGGTCCACTGTCAGGGGAGCCACGTGCAATGGCAAAGCGCCATCCACCGCGCTCAAAGAGGTTTGAGCAAGTTGCCGCGCGATCCACCGTGCCCTTTCAGGACCGTATGGAACAGACTCCAGCTGAGGGGTTTTGGAATCGATGTTTCCGCAAGGCCCATTCGCGAAAAGAGCGCCTGTGTTTCCTCCCAGCTTGGAACGGATGAACTCCGACAGGTACCCAGGGTAGTCGGAGCAGATCCTTTCACCACGCACATTGGTGGGGTGAAGGGCGAAGTTGATCCACAGACCGATAGGTGATCCACCAGATCCAAAAACCTGCAACACGCACAACTCGTTATCAGCGGGTCCTTCCCGGTCCACCACTTCAGGGAGATCCGCATCGGTGATGTGGGTATGAACCGTGCCGTCCTTGAATACCAAGCGGCGGTTACAGCTGAGACCCTCAACATTGGCTCTTCCCACTTTGAGCACGGAGGGCTCGAGACGGTTTAGGGCCTCATGGACAGCGCCCGCTGCTTCCTGTTCAACGAAGCGCAGATATTCCTGATCGGCCTTGCCGCCAAACAAATCCTGTGTGTAAGGACCTGTGTGGGTGTGGGTGGCGGAAACAAGGACATTTTCCGCTGGCACGGGGGTGGACGCGGCGATCCTTTTCCGGATATGGTCTACCATGGTGTCATCAAGACCAATCACATCACAATCTACAACTACCGCATATGTCCCCCCCAGCTCAAACACCAGAACCTCGGCAAAGAGGTCGTTGACAATCTCAGTGGCACTATGAGGTTCAAAATACCCCGCCGTGGCCGCTCCAAGGGGCGGGGTGATCTTGCGCCGGGCATATCCGGTCCGGAGACCATCCATCTGTTTATTCATGCCTTTCGGCGATATTGCTTGTTTATTCATGCCTTTCGATGATATTGCTTGTATATCAATCCCTTTCCGTGATATCGCTTCCAACACCTTGGATGAGCTGGTGTGGTAGAGTCTCGATTACTGTATCGATAGAGTAATCTCGATAATGCAAAGACGCAAGGAGGCTGAGAAAGTGTTCGCCACGCATTTACTTGATTTCTTCGGCAGGAATGAGGTGATTACCAGACATGCCCATAGGATAGATCTGACTGCTAATGATCTCTGGGATTTGGATCTGAAGATCGATTGGATTGGGTTTGCACAGGCTTCAAATATTCATGGCGCCATCCCAACCCCCACTCCAACCCTCCCATTGCATCACGCGCGAGCGCATGAGGGCAAGGGGAGGGACGTATTCCATAACGTCCGGACCCAACTCCCTCTCCCCTTGCGGGGGAGGGTTGGGGTGGGGGGTATGGAGACCGGCCAGATCGAGATTCGTAACGCCACAAATCAGGATACAGCCGCTCTAAAGGAGTTCCTGCTCAAGGGATTGGGAGACCATAGCCGTTTCCTCTTCGCGCCTTACCCCTATGCGGGAGATCTGGATGGAGCGATCCAACGTATGCTTTCCGAGTGCCAGTTAAAGAAAACCCTTCTTTATCATGCCTGGCATAAGGGAGGAATTATTGGTCACTTCTTCCTGGGCGGAATTCAGGAACCTGTTCCGGGGTTGGGAATCGCGGTTGCGGACAATTACCATGGAAAGAAGCTGGGCAACCTCTTCATGACCATTTTAGTAGCCGCTGGCCATTTCGCCGGAAGCCGAGCTATCGAACTGACCACCAATCCCCAGAACCTGTCGGGTTTTCATCTGTACCAAAAGCTCGGCTTCGTGCACGTGGGTGACCGTGAGATCACTGTAGCTGATGGAAGCAGCCGGATTGAGCATGAATTGATCTACAGAATCTCCCAAGACCCTCAATAATCTTGCCATCGTGAAATCGATAACTCCGGCAATGGCGGATTCCGTGCCAGCCACACTCGAAATACCGCAACCTCCATGCTCATCCACCCAAGGAAGGCCTTGTCTGCTCCCCAAGCCGGAGAGGGCATCATCGATCGGGAGTTATCAATGGCCGTGGCAAGGATGGGAGTGGACCAGGTGACTCCCGTGTCATGGCTTTCGATGGTAAGAATCTCCCCAACTCCTTCCTCTTCCTTTTGATAAGCTACCAGTGTGTTCTTGCCAATAACCGCTAGGGATGGATCTGGAGAGGAATCCTGTGGGGTGATCAATGGCTTCCGGATCCAGCTGCTTCCATTATCGGTGCTCCTGGCATACATCACCGCCGCTCCATCGGATGTGTCTTCGCTCCAAACCGTCTGGAGAACTGAGCCGGTAGCCGCGATCCGGGGTTTTTCCGAGGCGAATTTGTCGACAAGGCTTAGGGAGAATTCCTTGGTCCAAGTGACCCCCGAATCCATGCTTCGCCGGAAGTACACCTCCGGAGCCCCATTTCTCCAGTCTTCCCAGATGACTGAAACATTGGCGCCGTTGGCACAGATCCTGGGATCTCTGCAATCGATATCCGTGGACACCAGCGTACTTGGAAGGGACCAAAACACGCCACCATCCACGGATCGTGAATAGAGAATTCCAGGCGCACCAGAGCGCTTATCAGCCCACACCAAGTGGACCACTTGACCGGAGGCGGAAACCGCTCCTGGCCCCACACCTGAATAGCCTTCCGAGACCTCCTGATAGGCTTCCCAAGAGGCCCCACTATCCAGGCTTCGTGTCACCCACACCCGTCCAAGCTGGTATCCATAAGTTTCCACCCAAGTGACATGGATAATCCCACTTGAAAGGGACGCGGCTGGATAAAGGGCATCACCTGAGCCATCCTCGATAAGAACCGGCGATTCCCAGGATCCATCCACCCAGCGGCGTGAGAAAAGGCGATAACGGTCTTCATCGAATTGGGACCAGAGGATACAGACGGAGGATTCTCCAAGTGGGATAACAACCGGAGAGAGCGCCTCTTCACCCGAGGTGGTGACAGGGATTCCACCCAGCCATCCAGTCTCTTGAGCTGAAACGGATTGAATCCAGATCACCAAAAGCGCCATCAATCCCAGCCAATAGAAACCACATCTCTCGTGCATCAGAACCTCGCGGACCACCAGCCTGAACTGAGCCATTGGACATAGGTGGAGAATTTGCTGGGAGCCCAAGGAGCGAATTTGTTGAAGGCTGGGGAATTGAGCATCAAGGAGGAGAACTGGTTGCGAAGTGTGTTCTGTAAAGCAGTGTCACTCGGATGTTCCACCCCCTTTCCCAGCATCTCCATCGCCCTCGCGGTGGTCAGGAGCCATTCCAGTTCCTGCTGCTTGGCATATGGAAGCAGTGCAAGCGCATTCTCGGTATTCACACGGATCTGTGTGCCCTTGGTCTCCATATCCTGGGAGGTGGTCCCATCCGTGGTGAAGGAATCGAGCAGTGTCAATGCCTGGTAAAGTCCATCGGCGGCTTGTTTGTGGGTATTCGCGGCCCATTGCGCATACTCACGAACCGCATTGCTTTCCGTGGAGTTCCGGTTCCAGAAAAAACGCGAGGCGAAATAGGTGTTGGGGAATTTGCTGCCCTCCTCGATCCTCATGCAATACAGGGCACTCACACTTCTGCTCGCGCCGATGGAGCCCTCGTTTTTGAGATACCGTAAAAGCGGCAAAAGGAATGGGTATCCCGTTTCGAGGTTGGTCTGATACACGAAACCATTCAAACGGAAGCCCCGCGCCTTGGCTTGAATCAGGGCGGTATCGTAGTGATCCACCGAATCGACCACACTGATCCGGTCCATTTGGGAAGCGAAATGGGATTTCAAGGAATCGAGGAAGGTGTTCCTATAGCTGACCCCATAATCGGACTCCAGCACCCACACCGGCCAGAGGGAGACCGCGATCTTGGCCGAGGGATTCTTGGCAAGGATAATCTCCTCGAAGGTGGTCACTTGCTCCATCATCCGTTCAGCTTGATGGCCTTTACAGTCGTAATGGTCCGCACCGCAGAAACAGCCACCGGGGTCATAGAACCAGATCTGGAATTCATCCGCCTCCTTGAACCACTCCAGCTCGTTCTCATAGACATCCACCATGAATTCCTTCACTCCAGCCCAGCTATGGGAACCGAATGAGAAGGTGTCCGGGACAGCCTGGCAAACAATGGGATAGCCGTAGTTCACATAGGAGATGGTGGCTTTGATCAGATTCTTGTTGGCCGCGAAAATATCCGAGGGAACAATGGTGGAGCTGAAGAGATAGGTGACCTTCATCCCGCGCCGGTGGGCATATTGGATCATCCGGCGCAGGCGTTCGTGGAGAGTCCGGTTCCGTTCGGTGTTGCACACCACTGAGGGGGGGAAGTAGACCTCTGAATCCCCCCACAGGAAGAAGTAGAGGTGGGTCAGCTGCGAACAAACCAGACGGTCCACACATTGCTCCCACTCGGAGTCGGTCCAGTTGTCGGGAGTCAGGGAACCATAGCTGATGCCATAGGCGATGTTGTAGTAAACAGCCCTTTCGGCCAGATCTGGACGGTAGAGATTGACAATCTGTGTGGAGCCAAAGGGAGATCCCTCCGCATCCAAGTAGAGCTGGCTGTCAGTCGATTGAAAGTGAGTGCGTAGATGGGAGACACCGTATACAGAACCAAGTTCTCCCCATCCCGAGGAAATCCAGACTTTCTTTCCCGGCGCGAACAGGTTGGGGTAGACCGCTGTCAGGTACCCCTGTTCTTGAATGAAAGGTTGATCCGAGGCGAAGGGAGCGGAAAGTCCCTGTCCATCTAGGATCGCGCGGAGAAGGCTGTTCGAGGTATACCTTCCGGCCACAATCAGGTTGGATGAGTTTTTCTCATCCTCCGTCAGTTCATCAGCCGGAACCACTTTGACCTCGCCTGTTACCATGGAAGACAAGTCCGCCTTGAGCTGGTTAAGGTTTTCCCATTCCGGGGTGGTTAGATCCTCTCCCGTGACAAGGATGACACTTTGCACTCTCTCCGGGGGTTCGCGGAAGAGACCGATCCTGCGGATACAAATCGCATCGACCTCGAAAAAATCAGTGGG
>CAZORO010000383.1:0-5787 GCA_964581845.1 uncultured bacterium | reverse complement strand
AATGAATGACCTTCCCACCACCCGCTAAACCAAGTCTCGCCTCCATGGGACGTGCCCAATCCAGCGAGAGAGGTATCGCAAAGAGCACCTCCATCCCCAGAGGGAAATGTGAAAAGTTCTGGCCTGTAATATCCACCCAGCCATGATGTTCGAGGTAACGTTTGGGGATGGTAAGGTGATAGCGGAGTTCATCTGAGTCATCGGGAGGCAGTGAGGCCAACAGGGATGAGGCTGTAAGCACCAAAACCAACGCAGGTGTAAGAATCATTTCGGAAGGGTGCCATTGCCACTTCCCTGGATCCCTTTCAAGAGCCGCAAGGTCCCGCCAGATCAAAGGGATGCCAATGACCATGATGAGGATCACCAGCCCCCACAAGAGCGCCGGATACCAAAGACCCAGGAGCGCGAGGAAATATAAGAGTATCGACAACCACACAGCTCCGATAAGATTAGTCCGAATCAGATAACCGGTGAGGCTTACTTCCTCCCTCCTTCCAATCGTTGAGGTGTGCAAATCAACTCCCTCCCCCCTTGTGGGGGAGGGTTGGGGTGGGGGAGCAGAGGACCCCCTCATCCACATCCATCTCTGTACCACCGCTCCTGTTCCTGTCAGAACGAAAACGGTCACTATCGACACCAGTAGCGGTTCCAGGCGGACGATCCAGTCAGCTCCCTCATAGGCAAACACCACCCGCCAAAGGGTTAGAACTAGACCGGCACCAGGCAGCCATCCAGCAAGCAGATATTCAAAGAGTCGTAATTGTCTTAATAAAGGACAAAGACGGCGGATACCCAACAAGATGCCCATCACCACGATGGAAATTCCACCCACCTCAATGATCGAAAGCCAGAGATAGGCACTGCGCATGTTCAAGGAGATAAGTGGTGTCAGCCCCAGAACTACCAGCCCATCGGCTCCCCGTGCTCCAACAACAGCCATAAGGATCGTGACCAGCCAGAGAGGTAATATAAAGGTCCACAGAACCGGTTTCTGCATGGGCAAAGCGGGATTTCCCCCTTGAACAGATGGAAGGTAAAGATTAGAACGTTAAGAGGAGGATCTAAAGAGAGATGGGAGTCTTTACAGTGTCCCTGGAGGTGGAGTCCACTGGTCCACGGCCCCAAAAAGCTCATATCCACCAGGTGATGGTGGACACGGGCTCGGAGGTGACTTGGCTTCCAGCCGATCTCCTTAAAGGAGCCGGGGTTCGCATCAGGAAAAAGGACCAAGGCTTCATCATGGCCAATGGAACCGCCATCAGCCGGGATATCGGATATGCAATCCTGCGTTGTGGTGAGTTTGAGACCATCGACGAAGTCGTTTTCGCCAAGGAGGGAGATCTCCATCTCCTTGGTGCAAGAACCCTCGAGGGTTTCAATGCACGGGTCGATCCAGCGCGCAAACGGTTGGTTGCGGCAGGACCTCACCCGGCTGTAGGAAATGTGAAGGCCAGAACGGATTGGGAGTAAAACCCTTAGGTCGCCTTCGTTGGAACTTCAACCTTTAGGTTGTTCAACCACGCTAAAGCGTGAACTCCCAACAGAACTAAACACGCTGAAGAAGGAACTCCGAACGTCTGCTTACTTCACTGTGAGCACGATCTTCCCGAACTGCTCTCCAGCCTCCATGCGCGCGAAGGCATCACGTGCCTGATCCAGTGGAAACACAGAATCGACCATAGGTTTCATCCTGGCGTTTGTCACCGCCTTAACCATGCAACGGAAATCCTCATGCGATCCCATCGTGGACCCCAGAACCGAAAGTTGGTTCCAGTAAAGGGTTGTGATGTTGGCCAGGACGGTGGCTCCGGTGGTCACTCCACAATGGACGATCCGTCCCCCTCGACGTACCGCCTCGAAGTTGATGGGCCAGGTGGCCGCCCCAACCGTATCGAAGGCGATATCCACTCCCCTGCCCTGGGTGATCTCTCGAACGGCGGCACCAACCGCCGGAGTGCTCTTGTAATTGATGATATGATCGGCTCCGAGTTCGCGCGCCCGGGAAAGCTTCTCTTGCGATGAGGAGGTCACAATGACTTCGGCGCTGGCCAGTTTCGCCAATTGAAGGCCAGCCAGCGCCACTCCGCCTCCGATACCATGAATCAACACAGTTTCACCCGGAACCAGCGCGGCTCGTGTCATCAGCATCCTCCAGGCAGTCAGGTAAGCCAACGGGAGCGCGGCAGCTTCTACATCGTTCAAATGGGCGGGCTTGAGGTGAAGGTTGCCAGCGGGTACAGCAACCCTTTCGGAATGGGTCCCGGCCCGTGAAAGGCCAAAGATTCCAAAGGCGGGATCCTCGCTCTGCTGTCCGCGTTCGCAATACTCGCCCTTCCCGCTATTCAAGCCAGGATTGAGGATGACTTCATCTCCTGGTTTATATTCAGTGACTCCAGCCCCCAACTCGGCGACTACACCGTAAGCATCCGATCCCAGAACATGCGGGTAACTCAGCTTCAGTCCGGGTCTTCCATTACGTACCCAGATGTCGAGATGGTTGAGCGCTGTGGTCCGGACCTCGAGGACCACCTCTCCGGGCGCTGGCTTGGGGTCAGCTATCTGTTCGATCACAACCTGATCATTTCCACCATGTTCACGGATCACCACTGCTTTCATCATTCCGCTCCTTGTCTCTGGCCGATGTTGAAGAATGGTTTCAATACTACTACCTTGGCGGCAATGGCCGTTCCTTTTCAATAGCGCCGGGCTCCTCTTGTGGTTTTGACGCTTTTGGTTGTTTTGAAATACTGAATGGAACCTCCACACGTGCCAGCGAGACAGTGGTCTCGGTTTCGACCTTGGTGGATCCTGCCGGTACCTTGATAGATTCGGTGGAATGGGTCTTCCATTCCGCGGCCTCGATCAATCCCTTGGGGAAGCTGATCCAATAATTTCCCTCTCGCTCGGTTAATTCCCAATTACCGCCTTCCTTGGTGGGGGTGATTTTGAAAACCTCGCTAAAATGGATCCCACACCGTGTTTTCCCATCCTCGGTCTTGGAAGACTCGCAATGGAAGGTCCGTTCCAGTTCCTCTTTGAAGAGAAAGGCTTTCCCCCGGTCGGGAACCACTTTGAGATGCCAATCATCTCCAGGATGGGGAGGACGTTCAGGAATAAGTCCCCGGAAATCCACGAGATCATAAATCTGACTGGCCTGCTGTCCGGTCACCGGCTTTGGAAGATCGGTATCGGGTTCAATCCCCAGGGAGAATCCCAGCGCCCAATGGAGAAACGTGGTTGGAAGCAGCTTTCCTTGAAGGGGCGAAACACCCCTCAAGGGTTTTTCCCCTCGCAACCGGGTTTCAAACTGATACTGAAGTACACGGATATCGAGAATCGCCGATTCATCCGAAAACTTCACAAATTCTACTCGAATACGTCCCACATCCTTGATGCAAAGCCCCGGTTCCCGATCACTTTGTATCCGGGAGGAACTCTCTCGCTGCCAAGCATAATCCTGAGGTTGGATCCAAGGTTCCGCGAAAGCGAGGATGTCTTGATACTTGGCGGATTGGCCTGATGCGGAGAGGGAGAGAAAAAGGCCTGGGAGAAGTATCAGGTAACCGGGAAGACTCGATGAGCCGCGAGAGATTGCCATACGGAATCCTCAAACATTAGCCGTCCCGGAAACCCTTGCGATGACATAGGGACCTTGGGGCATCACCGCGACCGAGGCCATTGGACCATGGCTCTCAAAAGCCATTTTCAGCCCTTCATCAAGCGAATGAATCTTGCAAACCAGCGCCTTGCTAAGCCAATCCCCGGAAAGGTGGTTGGTATAAACAAGGACATCACCCGCATGGATCAGAACATTACAGTGATCCTGTAGCATCCACTGGTCGAGCTGACGGTAGCCGGGGCCTTTCAAGCTTTCCAGAAATTCCTCGGGACCGGTCATCTCCTCGACCAGTTCCTGGAAATGAGCACTCCCCATTCCCTCTCCCAGATCCGCCGCGAGAATCATTGTTCCCCCGGGTTTGAGAATACTCTTGGCCGCGACCAGCCCCTTGATGGCCTGATAGAAAGTCTGGTCGAGAGGGTATCCCCCCCCACTGGTGATGACGATATCGACAGGCTCCTTGATTTCCTCCACCACATAGGATTCCAGTTCGGAAACACCCGCACGGTGGGCAAGGTCCAGATCACCCGCATAGACACCAGAGATTTCACGGTTTTCATTGAGAGTGACATTCACGATGAAATCAGCGCCAACCTGGCGCGCGAGTTTGAGCGCGGTAAGGTGGAAGGGATTGTCATCCAACCGTCCCACCACAGTGAGTGGATCTTGGATCATCCGGTAACCATGCATCACCTTCATGGTGTCCAGCGAACAATCCGGTAGGCGGATGCGACCTCCTCTCCTACCAGCTCGGTCAATTCGACTCCCTTGTTGGGACGGTGCATTCCTGTGGCAATCAGGATCAGAATCTTCTCCCGATCAATCCCGGAGGCTTCTAGTGTGCGGAGAATCGGGGGGAGGATGATTGAATTGGGGACCGGCCGTGTGATGTCTGAGATCACCACCACGGCATTCTTCCGTCCACGGGCAAGATCCAGCAGCGGAGGTGTCCCCATGGGCAGCATCAGGGCGTTCACAACTGCATCGCTGGGAGAGCTGAGACCAGACCAGGGACGGCTCCGGATCACCTTAACCAGGTTCCGGTCAGGCACATGAACTGGGACAGTACCCCGCCCGCAAGAAACTTCAATCCGGTGGTAATTCATAGGAACCGTTCTTCATTCTCGCTGGAGCCGATCACTTGCCAGATTCCACGCAAAAACATTGTGAAGCCATGGCGGGGAAAGGACAACCCAATTGGCTATATGGAGATTCTCCCCTGTTGGACAAGGTGGCCCAGTTGTTCGATCACATGGCTGGGCAGCAAGCGTCTTATAAGCCCAAAAAGGATGTACGAAGTGGTGATCAGGAGCATCGCCCCCACGGGTTCCATCACGATCAAAGCAAATACAAGAACCACCAGAACAAAAGTCGACAGAGGTTGTGTTTTGAAGAAATCCGACTTCCGAATGCTCGGATAGGGAATGTTCGAAACCATGAGTGTCCCCAATCCTATCACCAACAACATCATTGCTTTAGGAGGTATCGTGAAATCATATTGCCAAAAGCTTAGCATCAGGAGCGCCAAGAAAGCCGCTGGGGAGGGGCAAGGCAGTCCCTGGAAACAGGATTTCTCACTCACGCCAGCCTGCACATTGTAACGTGCTAAACGTAGCGCTACACAGACAACCAGGACCACGCACATCGCCCAGTATTCGCGTGTGGGGCGCGTGGTTTGCCCCTCTGTTAAGCGGAAGTCACCGATTAACAGAAGAGCGGGCGCCACACCGAAAGAAACCAGATCCGCCAAAGAGTCATACTGCAGGCCAAACTTGGTGCAACTGCGCGTGAGAACCGCAATCAGGCCATCCAGCCCATCCAGGAAAACCGCCATCATAATGAGCCAGCAGGCACGTTTCATGTCTTCATGGCTTCCCGCCAGAGAAAGGAGAATGGCTGACAGTCCACAGACCATGTTTGCCGTGGTGATGATATTCGGAAGCAATGCAATTCTTCTCATACTGACCTCAACCCCATACCAAGCTGCCGCCCCCAACGATTCATGTCAAGTGGAAGCGTTCTCTCCCCTCGTATTTGCCGATGTCCTCTTAATGGTACTCCGGCAGGTAGTTCCCATGCGCCTCGATGAGGTCATCGCAAAGAGAGACAATCTCATCCAGGGTGAGTTCGGCCGCCGTGTGCGGATCCAGCATCGCCGCATGATAGAT
>CAZORO010000382.1:0-5793 GCA_964581845.1 uncultured bacterium | reverse complement strand
GTCAGACCAGTTGGATGGTACTCGGCATGGCGGGATGTCTTCTGCATGTTTGGAACCATAGCTTGTTCAAATCACTGCTCTTCCTGTGCGCGGGATCGGTACTGCATGCCTGTCACACACGCGAAATCGACCGTTTAGGCGGACTGGCCAAACAAATGCCCTGGACCTCAGCCCTGTTTCTGGCCGGCGCGGTGGCGATCTGCGGTCTCCCACCTTTGAATGGGTTTGTCAGCGAATTCCTCATTTATCTCGGACTATTACGCACCACGGGAATCGGTGGAGATGTGTCTTGGATCGGCGCGGCCTTAGTTGTGCCAGTGCTCGCTACCATTGGAGCCTTGGCGGTGGCCTGTTTTGTCAAGGTTTTCGGGACTGTATTCCTGGGGGAGTCCCGGAGTTCATCCACTCATGATGCCCATGAAGCCACGATCAGCATGATCGCTCCAATGGTTCTCCTCGCGGGATGTTGCATGGCGATTGGAGCCATCCCCTTTATTCTGGCTACTCCCCTTGGAAATGCGGTCTCAGCGTGGGCCCCGGATGCCACCACGAAGAGTGCCGAGCTGGCTTCCTTGGCCCCACTTGTCATCCTAGGAATACTGGCCTTGGTCTTGTGGGCATTACTGGGGAGCGGAGTGATGTTATTCCTTTGGAAACATCCATTAGCGAACATTCCCCGAACTGGCACATGGGACTGCGGATATGCCCAGCCCACCGCGCGGATGCAGTACACCTCATCCTCTTTCGCCCAGATGCTGGTGGGGCATCTGCGTTGGCCCTTAAGACCCAAGCTCCATGAACCCAAGATCCAGGGCCTCTTCCCTGCACCTTCCCGTTTTGAAAGCCATGTCGAGGATGCAGTCCTGGATGGTCAGATTCTCCCAGCGGTAAGCCTGATCCAACGTTGCTTGACATGGATTCGTGGATTACAGCCCGTTCTGACTCAACACTATGTGCTCTATATCCTTGCAGCTGTGATTGCACTGCTTGTGTGGAATCTCCCCATTAGAGACCTTCTTGGGAGACTTTTCTCACGATGATCCACATCCTGATCCATTTTGTGTTGCTTTTGTTGATGCCGCCACTCCTGCTGGGTGTAATCAACAAAACCAAGGCGCTTTTCGCGGGAAGGAAAGGCGCGCCACTTCTACAACCTTACTACGATATAACAAAACTCATGCAGAAAGGGATGGTCCTTAGCAACTCAACTTCATGGGTCTTCATCGCCGGTCCGATTGTGACACTCGTAGCGGTGCTACTGTGTGGTGTGTTCATTCCAATGGGTCCTTTCCCTGCCCCATTGGCCTTCACGGGTGACTTGATCCTCTTCGCTTATCTCTTAGGGCTGGCACGTTTCTTCACCACGGCAGCGGCTCTCGATACGGGGTCGGCTTTCGAGGGTATGGGCGCGGCGCGGGAGGTCACCTTCGCCTGCATGTCCGAGCCAGCCCTTTTCCTGGGATTACTGGTTCTGGTTAAGATTTCAGGTTCCCTGATTCTGACCGGAATGCTGCATGCTCCCCTTACCGGAAACTGGCACCTTCTCGCGGCGCCACTCATCCTGACCGCAATTGGGTTGTATATCGTGCTACTCGCGGAGAATTGCCGCATCCCGGTGGATGATCCTAACACTCACCTGGAGCTCACCATGATCCATGAGGTCATGGTGCTTGATCACAGCGGTCCGCTTTTGGGCATGGTCCTCTATGGCGCCTCGGTCAAGCTCTTGGTCTTGGGAACCCTTCTGCTCCACATCCTGTTTCCCTTCCAGAGTGGAAACGCGGGATTGGATTGGCTGATGTACGCCGCTGGATTGATTTTACTGGCCGTGGTGGTGGGAGTCACCGAATCGATCATGGCCCGGTTGCGAATGCGTTACGTGCCTTATCTATTGATCGCCGCCACGCTTTCATGTGGTTTCGGATTTATTCTGCTGGTGAGATAATGGATACAACACCTCTTCTCAATTCTCTCTTGGTTATTGTTCTGGTCCTGGATCTGTTCGCCTTAGGAACCAGCCGCATTCTGGCGGTCATCCGCGCCGTGGCTCTCCAAGGGGCGGTTCTAGGAGTGATGCCATTGCTGGTCCATGCCCATCCCAGCCCCAACGCCATCCTGGAAGCAATCGCGGCGATCGGGCTGAAGGGAATGCTCATCCCAGGAATGCTCCTACGGGCCATGCGGGATGTGCATATCAAGCGTGAAATGGAACCACTCATCGGTTTCCTTCCCTCCATGATCCTGGGAGCATTAGCAGTTGGTTTCGCCCTGGTTTTCTCGTCGCAACTTCCCCTTGCCAGCGAACACACCGCCCCCCTCCTGGTGCCCGCTGGCATGTCGACCGTGCTGATCGGCTTTATCCTGTTGACCACACGTTTCAAGGCCATCAGCCAAGTGATCGGGTACCTGGTACTCGAAAACGGCATTTTCATTTTCGGTATGCTACTGGTCGAAGCAATGCCATTGGTGGTCGAATTGGGCGTGCTGCTTGATCTCTGCGTGGCGATTTTTGTGATCTGTATCATTGTCAATCATATCAACCGCGCCTTTTCATCCCTGGATACACGTCATTTGGTGGGACTCAAGGAATAGGTCATGGTCATCGGGCTGGTTCTCCTTCCCATTCTGATGGCGGCAGCCGCTTTCGCGGTTCCCTCCAACCATATACGCCCATGGCTCCTACCCGCGGCCGGCTTAGCGCATCTTGTTCTAACCATAAAGGCGCTCATGGAGATGAAAATTGGAACCAACTCCTCGTGGTTGGTTCTTGATCCCACTGGAGGGGTATTCCTCCTGTTGGTAAGCACGTTGTTTCTCCTCTGCGCCCTCCATGCCGTGGGGTACTTGAGGCATCATGGGAAGCGGTCAAACCGGGTATTGTGTCCCTGCTTGATGTTTTTTCTTGGGACCATGAGCCTGGTGACATTGTCTCATCACCTCGGCCTGATGTGGGTGGCAATCGAGGCCACTACATTGACGACCGCACCGTTGATCTATTTCGAGCACACACCCCGCAGCATCGAAGCCACTTGGAAATATATGCTGGTCTGTTCGGTGGGGATTGCATTGGCGCTCTTGGGCACCTTCTTCCTTGCGTATGCCTCACTGCTGCAAGGGAGTGAATCCTCGCTCGCTCTTGAGGATCTGCAACACAATGCTCCGATGATGTCCAAGCCCTGGCTACACGTGTCGTTTGTATTACTGCTTGTCGGCTATGGAACCAAAATGGGTCTGGCACCCGTGCATCTGTGGTTACCGGATGCTCACAGTGAAGCCCCCTCGCCCGTCTCCGCACTATTATCTGGGGCGCTGCTGCCTTGTGCGTTCTTGGCGGTCTTGCGCATCTACCATATCTGTCAGGTGGCCGGTGAAGGCGCCTTTGTCACTCCCTTACTGCTGTTCATGGGCCTCTTATCCATGGCTGTCGCCAGCATCTTCGTGGCGGGCCAACGTGATTTCAAACGGATGCTGGCTTACTCCAGTGTCGAGCACATGGGTATCCTTTCATTGGGCCTGGGGATTGGCGGACCGGCACTCTTTGGTACTCTGCTCCATGTTTTAACTCATGGAATCACCAAGGGAGTGTTGTTCCTCTCGGCTGGCAACATTTATCTTGCACGTGACTCCAAGGATCCAGAGAGGGTGTATGGAGTCCTGTACCAGCAGCCCTTATCCGGGGCATTGTTCCTTGCAGGTTTTCTCGCAATCACGGGATCTCCACCCTTTGGCCCCTTCATCAGCGAGTTCGCGATTCTTAATGGCGCACTGGGAACCGGACACTTCGTTGCCGCTGGGCTCTACCTGTTGTTTCTCTTGGCGGTTTTCATTGGGATGGGTGCGACGGTTCTCTCTATAGTTCAAGGCCCCTCTTGCCCAGAGAGTAGGACTTCCACTTATCGTGATGGTCTATTGTCTTGCCTGCCACCCCTTGTGTTGATGGGACTGGTTCTCTTGTTGGGACTCTATATCCCCGGACCACTCAACTCTTTGCTGACCAGCGCGGTCCAGTACCTGGAGGTGAAACCATGACCTCCAATGGATCCAAGCTGTTGATACTGAGGAATGGCCGGTCAACGAAGGTGGCGGAGATTCCACTGCTATCTTGGGGAGACTTTAAGAGCACCCTTTTGGAGACTGTGGCGGAGGGGGGACGTGTTTCCTCCCTGTTTGGACATGCCGGTAATAGTCCTAATACAACCGATTTCTTTGCCGTGCTCGCCATGGATGCGGAGAATCACCTGGGAGTGTGCCGGACACGGGTGCAGGAGGATCGGTTCCCCTCAATCACACCACATTGTCCGCAAGTTCATCTCTTTGAGCGGGAGATCGCGGAGCAGTATGGCCTTCAACCTGTTGGCCACCCTTGGCTCAAACCAGTGCGCTACCGTAAATCTTGGGTTCCAGGGCGGGATACCTGGGACCGGAAAGCGGATCACCCGATTCCGCCGGCTGTGATCGGCCAATACCGGGTCGAGGGGGAGGAAATTCACGAGGTCGCAGTCGGCCCTGTTCATGCCGGTGTCATCGAACCAGGTCATTTCCGGTTTCAATGCCATGGGGAGAATGTCTTTCACCTGGAGGTTGCGTTGGGCTACCAGCACCGGGGTATCGAAGAAGCCCTAATTGGTGGCCCCACAAAACGATCGATTCATTACGCTGAGACATTAGCGGGCGACACAACCATCGGACACTCTTTGGCATATTGCCAGGCAATCGAGGCTCTCGCTGGATGCAAGAAACCTCCCCGTGCTCAGTCACTCAGGGGAATCGCCCTCGAAATGGAGCGGATCGCCAACCATGTGGGAGACCTAGGCGCGTTGGCCAATGATGTAGGTTTCCTTCCCACCTCCTCCTATTGCGGACGGATCCGTGGCGATTTTCTCAACATGACCGCTGTTCTTTGCGGCAACCGTTTTGGACGTAGCTTGATCCGTCCTGGTGGAACCGGTTTCGATGTAGAAGAAGATCGGACCGCGGATCTCCTCCAACGGTTGGACACCAACGAGAGAGATGCCAGAAGCGCGATCGAACTCCTATGGGACACACCCTCGGCAATGGCTCGATTCGATGATACAGGTCAGCTTCCAACGGATGTCTGCCACGAGTTGGGGATTGTCGGTCCCGCCGCGCGGGCTTCTGGATTACGCCGTGATATCCGCCATGACCAGCCTTCTGGAATCTTCCGGTTTGTCCAGATCCCTGTCTCGACATGGGACACAGGGGATGTTTTCGCCAGAGCGTATGTCCGTTGGATGGAAATTCAGCAATCAATAGTTTTCATCAGAGAGCAGCTCCTTTCACTGCCCCAAGGAGAAGTTTGGGTGGAGCCAGGCACGCTTGCGTCAGAGTCCTTGGCGGTTTCTCTCATCGAGGGGTGGCGCGGAGAGATCTGCCATATAGCGATCACTGACAAGGATGGCCATTTCGCGCGATACAAGATCACCGATCCTTCTTTCCACAACTGGACAGGACTCAGTTACGCTTTGCGTAACCAGCAAATTTCCGACTTCCCGCTTTGCAACAAGAGTTTCAACCTTTCCTATTGCGGACATGATCTCTGAGGTATGTGGCGTTCAGGAAATAAACAGGAGAGAAACACTACCGATGTTTAGGATCGTCAGAACTCGTCTCAGCCAAGGTCATCGGACCTCCAAGTACCCCAATGGACTGCCGCCTCCACTACCGGATCGTTTCAGGGGACTCCCTTTGATCGACTCCTCGAAGTGTCTCGATGGTTGCCGTCAGTGTATTGAATCCTGTCCTACCAGCGCCTTGTTAATCCAATCTAACCTC
>CAZORO010000381.1:0-5794 GCA_964581845.1 uncultured bacterium | reverse complement strand
GAAGAAGCAAGAAAGGGATTGTCTTTAAAATACCCCCTCATCCAGCTCGCTCCGCATTAGCTCGCCCAGCAGTTGCGCTGCTGGGCGGAACCCTTCTGGCGGAGTTGCACTCCGCCGGAGGTACACTGAAAAGGGACCGTGTGGGAGTGCAACTCCCACAGAAGGGCCCGGTCCAGGAGTGCAACTCCTGGACCAGCTGGTTACGAGTTGAAATTCTCATCGCTCCTGTGTCATGAAATCGATGACACCCTTTATGGTTTCATCTCCTGCCATATCTAGTGTCTCGTTGTGGCTCCAGCCGGGAACCAGCAGCAGTTGCTTGGGCTCGGAAGCTTTTTCATAGAGCTCGCGGCTCATCCTTGGCGGGATGATTTCATCGTCTTCTCCATGAACCAGCAACAAGGAAAGAGGAGAGAGCTTCCCTACCGAATCGATGGGATCGAGACCCCGCTTTACAAAGAATCCCAAAGGCCAGAAAAGGGTATAGGTGACTGGGTTGCCGCCGAGGACAGCCCGCGCGGTTGCACGGTAAGAGGTGAATGGAGCCATGGCCACCAGCCCCCGCAGGGAATCCTTCCGCTCAAGCGCCGCGGGAATGGCTAGGCTGGCTCCCAGCGAGTGCCCCATCAACCAGGGCTTGCCCCAGTGTGCCGTGGCGTAATCGATAGCCGCTAGGACATCGGAGTAGGTTGATTTGCGTGTTGGTGAACCTCCGGTTGAATCTCCATATCCCTGGTAGTCAAAAAGCAGTACCCGGAAACCATGGCGAGGGAGGAAGGTCACAAATCCTGCGTGATTCTCCAGATTCCCGGCGTTCCCATGACAGAACACAACAGTTTGTTCGGGTGTTGCATCAACGGGTTCAAAGACCCATGCCGATAATTCAGCCTCACTATTCGGAATCCTCACCTCCTCGATTCTGAGAGCGGGATCGAGGGGCGGAGTGGGCACTCCACGGCTGGGCACATAAAACGCACGATTGGCGTAGCCATAAAGTAACAAAACACCCAAACCATATACAAGCAGACGCAACATGATCTTTTTCCTTGGAGGTTTCATTCGATAACCCATGATCAAGCCTTCGAAGGACACCTCCGGTTCTCAGGTCTCCTTCCGCGAAAGGAATGCGATGGCCTCCTGCAACACCTTTGGATCCGTGTTATCCAACGAGCTTCCGTGAGTCATATTGGGGACAATCAACAATTGTTTGGGGTTACCCGCGTTGTTGTATATCTCCTGGCTCATGGAATGGGGGATTAACTCGTCCTTATCTCCATGGATGATGAACATTGGTAAAGGGGCGATCCCTGGGGACATGTCAACGGGGTCTTTATAGCTCCTCACGAAGAAACCGATCGGCCAGACGAGGGACTGTACGATTGGGATCTTGACCATGATCAATCTGGCCATGGCACGGTAAGAGGAAAAGGGGGCCATTGCGAGAACCCCTCGGAGACAATCTTTCCTCTCTGGGGCGGCACTGATGCTTAATGCGGCTCCTAGCGAATGCCCCATTAACCAGACTTTGCCCCATTTCCCATGAGCAAAATCGATGGCTGCCAGTACATCCGAGTGGGTGGAAAAGCGTGTGGGAGATGTGTGCGTAGAATCCCCGAATCCTTGATAGTCGAACATCACCACGCGGAACCCATACTTCGGCAGGAAACCAGCGAAGGTGAGATTCATTTGCATGTTCCCGCCGTTGCCATGAGCGAAAACCACCGTGGCTTTTGGGTTTGCGGAAAGGGGCTCCAAGACCCATGAAGAAAGAACCGCTTCACCATTGGGGATGCGTGCCAGGGTAGTACGGAAAGTAGGATCATCGGGAAGATCTGAGGCTTGAGGCAGGGGGGCATAGAAAGCCCTGTCCGCGACTCCGGGTAAATAGAGACAGGCCGCCACAAGAGCCACCACCCCGAGTACAACGGCAACACGCATCATCCTTATCCCTTCAAGGCTCCCAGAGTAATCCCCTGAGTTAAATGTCTCTGGAGAAGAGTATACACGAAAAGGGTAGGCAGCATTACGATCACTAATGCCGCGAAGAGGAGGCCGAAATCACTCCGGTAGTTGGCTTGGATTGAAACCGCCGCCAAACCAAGTGGCAGGGTCTTGTAGCGGTCCGTGTTGATGAACACCAGCGCCAGGAAGTATTCATTCCATAAGCCAATAAAATTGAAGATCCCAGCTGTGATCAAACCTGGACGGGCCATGGGGAGCATCACATGGAAGAAGGCACGAAACTCCCCGCAGCCATCCATCACCCCCGCTTCATAGAGCTCAGTTGGAAGTGTGCGAAAAAAGGAGTTGAGGACAAAAATGGTGAAGGGAAGGGAAAGAGCGGTGTACATCAGTACCAGACCCGGTTGACTGTCCGTAAGCGAGACCACCACATGACTCCGTCCCAACCACTCAAAAAGAGGATGGAGAATCCTCGTGAGAGTGTGTGACCAATCCTTGTATTGGAAGAAAAGTGGTACAAGAAGGAGCTGGACAGGTACCATCATCCCGCTCAGGAAATACACCAATAGCCACTTCGAGACACGGAAATTATACCTCGCCAAGGCATAAGCGGTGGGGCAGGCAAAGACACCAATCAAAACCAGGGTGGAGAAAACCACGATTAAACTGTTCACAAAATACTTGGAAAAGCCTGACTCGACCCAAGCCTTTGAGTAGTTGGTGGTGAATGATCCCTTGGCATCATTGGGAAAGCCAAAGGGCGATTGGAAAATCTCTTCCGTGGAACGCAGCGAAGTGGTGAGGACCCACAGAAAGGGGAGCGTGACCGCCAACAGCCAGGCCGTAAGTAAAAGGTAACAGAGGGCCTTACCGGAGAACCGCGCGGCGATGGACCCCATCAGTATTCCAGCGCCTCCCTCCGGTAGAGATGTAGAGTTCCCAAGGTACACGCAAGCACCACCAGGAAGAGGACAACCGCGATCGCGGTCCCGGTTCCCATCAGGTACTCATTGAAAACCTTCGAGTACATCAATGTTGCCATGGTGTTCGAGTCGGGACGGGGTTGCTGTTGCTCGAAAACCCACACGGGATCGAATAATTTGAGTCCGGCCAGAAGCAGGAAAACTATCCCGGTTACAATCGTGTCCCAGATCATGGGCAGGGTGATATGACGGAACTGGACAAATGTGGAGGCGCCATCAACACGCGCGGCCTCATAAAGGGTCTCTGGGATGGACTGCATGGCGGCGAGGAATAGAAGCATATAGAAACCGGTGGCCGCCCACACGATCATGGGGACAAGCGACCAAGCCAGGATCTTTGAGGCAGTGAAAGCGAAGGGGACCTTGAAGAGCGGTTCGGTGCTCATCCCCCAGTTGAGGAAGAGGTGATTCAGCCCGCTCAACACATTGTTGAAAACTCCAAACCCCGAGGTGCTGTAAAGCAACATCCACAGCACCGCGATGGCCACCGACGAAAGGATGTTTGGAAAAAAGAAGGCCACACGGAAGAGTGATGCTCCACGGAGTTGCTGGCGCATCACCGAGGCGAAAAACAGGGACAGCGCCAGGATCAAGGCCATCGGAAAGAAGATCAGGATGAGGTTGTTCTTGACCGCGGTGGTGAACATGCGCGCGGATGCCCCAGCCTCCGGATTACCGATGGCCTCCCACAACTCACGGAAATTCTGGAGTCCCACGAAGACTGGGTCCGAAAGGCCATCCCAACGGGTCAGCGAGAGGTAGAACCCTTTGAGCGCGGGCCAGGCAACCCAGAGTGTAAACAACAGAAAAGTGGGGGTGATGCACACCCAGGCGAACCGTCTCTGTTGCGCCTCGAGTGGAGTCATACCGCTCCCTCCCTCTCCGCGCCTTTTGGCAAGGGGCGTGGATTGGGTTTATAAACGGCTGGATCTTGGCGGACACGTTCGAGACTATCCTCGGCACGCTGTCCAAACTGATCTGGGGTGATTCTTCCCGCCATCAAACTGTCCAGTAATGGCAGCCAGGCCTCGGCCCGCCAAGTGGTGAAGAGGTCATAAAGCCGGTTGCTGTAGGTGTAGGAGGCGTGTTCGATGACCTCAAGTGCTTGAGCCAGTCCGGGTGTGATGTCCTCACGAAGTGTGGCCCCGTCAATGCTTGAGATCGTGGAGACTGTCTTCACCCATTCACGGCTGTTTTCTCGCGAGAGCATGAAACGGAGCAGCTCCGCGGCTTCTTCAGGATTTCCGCCTTGCCGGTAGACCAGGAAGGCTTGCCACCCGAGTGCGAAAGCAGCGCTGGAATCCCCTTTTCCCCCCTCGATCCCTGGAAGAGCAAAGCAAGACAGACGGAAATCGGCGGGAAAGGCATTTCTCATTTCGTTCTCAAGCCAGAGACCACAGGGGATCATCGCGGCGTGACGGTTACAGAACTCCATCTGCGCCTCGGTGTGGCTCATGGTCAGAGAGCCTTTCTGGAAATAGTTGACTGCGAGGTCTTGTAAAATCGCAGCCGCGCGGGTGACATTGGGATCTAGGAATGCGCCAGGTATGAAGTTCTGGCAGTTTTCAACAGCCTGGATTCCCGCTGAACGCTGAAGGGTGCCCCAGAAGATGGCATCGGCATATTGAGGATACTTGCCCTGGAAGGCGATGGGAGCGATACCGGCCTGTTGGATCTCCTTGCACAGGTTGTTCCAATCTGAAAAGGTCTTCGGTGGCCTCCAGCCATGCTGTTCGAACAATGTGGCGTCATACCAGATCAACCAGGCGTTGTAGACCAGGGGAATACCGTACACCTGTCCATCGCAGGTGAAGGGATTTAATGCACCCGGCAAAAAAGTCTCTCTCCAGGACTTGCCAGGTGTATCGGTGGAGGGGCTATCCAGCCAGGAATCCATCGGCATGAGCACCCCTTTGGTGACTAATTTCCAGAACGGCATTGGGGCATCACTCAGATCGGGAGGCGCGCCGCGTAAAACCCGTGGGTAAACCTTATCGAGAACCCGTGGGTCTCCCCAGAAATCCACAATCAGGGGATTCCCCATGGACCGCCGATATTCGAGGTATTTATCGATGGTCTTCCGGTGCCAGGCAGTTCCGAATCCCGCATCGAAAACCGCCATCTCTATCTTGGGTATGCCTCCCTGTTCTCCCTCATCCCGCAAGAGGCCGCAGCCAACGGCAAATAAGCAGATCAACAGCGTGAAAAGAAAACGGTGAATCATTTCAGACACAACAGATTCGCATGTTTGCCCATGAGGAGTCGATGGTCTGAAAGAAACGAATCGAAATCAGTGATTTCAATGAGACCTTTTCGCCGCCGGTCAATTCGAAAAATCTGGAAGCCTTCGGATTTCAAGAACTCCAGCACTTCCCTGGGGTTAGTTCCGAAATTCTCCAATCCGGCGGGCCAGAACTCCATCAGGATCCGTACTCCGCGACTGCGCTCGAGAACTTGCCTCATCCCCTTCAAAGCTCCCCCTTCCGCTCCTTGTATGTCCATCTTGATAAAGTGGATGGGCACCGGTTCATCATGGAAATAATCATCCAGGCTAGTCATATCGATCTCAATACAATCCCGCGTACCCTCCCCAGAGTCCATGATCCGGTGATCACCCGCGTTGTCAGAACAACGGAACAAGCGCGTCTTACCAGTCCTATCGGAGACAGCCTTCTTTTCGAGGACGGCATTCCTGTAGCCATTCACTTCGATATTCCTCGAGAGCAGAGCGAAGTTGGATGGATCTGGCTCGAAAGAATAGACCTTTCCTTCCTCTCCAACTAATCGTGCCAGTGTGAGGGTGTACAGACCAATATTAGCACCCAGGTCAATGACACTGTCTCCTTTCC
>CAZORO010000380.1:0-5808 GCA_964581845.1 uncultured bacterium | reverse complement strand
AGTACAACTCCTGGGCCAGCTGGTACCTTTTATCCCGCCCGGATCTCGCGCTTCTCCACATCATAGACTTGACGCTGCCCGGTATCGAAAGCCCGCACCGCCATCAGGCACCCCACTCCATGGAGCATGCCCTCTTCGATGGAGGCATTGGGAACCGCACGGCTCCGAAGGCATTGCAGCCAATCCAGGAAGTGATCTGGACGGGGCACATTCTCAATGGGTTTCTGCTCGGATTTCTCGCCCCCATTGATGGCGCCATCTGTCGTAAAGTAGGGTTTGTCCCAATCGAGCATATCCACCGAGCCATTCTCTCCGAAGATCCGGAAGGTGTTTCCCCCGCCATTGCCGAAGTTGGTGGTGTAGGACACCAGGAATCCCTCGGGATAGAGCCACTCCGCTTGTACATGGTCGGGGCAGGTGAATTGGTAGTCATCCTTCCAGGTGAAAATGCCGCCCAGGCACACCGCGCTAGAGGGGAATCTCGCGCCGGTGATGTAGTGGACCAGATCGAGGTAGTGCGAACCGAACCCAGGCACGGGGCCATCGGAGAAATCGCGGAAGCCATACCACCCCGAGTACTGGACTGAATTGAAGGGACGGAAGGGACGGTCCATGAGGAACTCCTTCCAGTCCACATCTTCTTCCTTGACCTCCTTGATGTAGTGGTACCAATAGGGCTTGGTGGAGTTGCGCCGTTGCTCGATCCGGCTGATCCGTCCCAGAGCGCCTGTTTTGATGAAATCGCGCACCCCCGTAAAGCTTGGATAGCTCCGCAGCTGCGTGCCGATCTGAACCACGATCCCGTTTTCCTTGACCGCATCATAAGCCTTGAGAAGCTCCTCCATGTTCATGGCCATGGGTTTCTCACAGTATGTGTCTTTCTTGGCTTTGGCGGCCGCTTGGAGTTGGGTCATGTGCAGATGATCGCAACTGGCGATCATGACTGCGTCCACCTCGCCTTGCTCCAGCAGGTCGCCGTAATGAGAGAACTGTTTGGGTTCACGGCCATACCACTCCTTGGCTCGCGCCGCAGCCCCCTCACGTCTCAAGCGCCAGGGATCACAGACCGCCACAAACTCCACGTTCTGCTCCTTGTCATACGGGTGGATACCGGTCATGTGAGCATCACATCCACGACTTCCACAACCAATAAGACCGAGACGGATACGGTCGTTCGCGCCCTGTGCACGGGCGTGGATGGAGGCCTTCAACGATAGGGCAACCGCTCCAGTGGAAGCGGCTTTCAGAAAATTCCTTCGGGTAAGGTGGGGAACCGGCATGACTCGCTCCTTGATTGGAATAGAACAGTGTATGGGGCAAGAGGCGAAGGCATATGAGCCTTCGGCTCCGCCTGACATGCCCAAAGGTAAGACCGGAAGGGCGAGAAATCAACGGCTTAAATGGAATGTGGGATTTGTGTGTGACTGTAAAGTGGAATGAGAAGTGAGAATCCCAGATTCCCCGATCCACTTGCGAGCCCATATTCCACCAGTTCCTGGGGGGGGGTTCTCTAATAAATTCTCCAGGTGTCGACCCCCGAGGGAGGTGGGGTGGGTGTTGGTGTTCCTTCCGGGGGAACTAAGCCATTCTCGACCGCAGCCTGATAGAGGGCTTCAACCACACCCATCGGGTCGGGGATTCCGTGAGGTGGAACCATACTGTGATAAACACTATCGCCTTGGAAGATATAGTACCCATAAATCCATTTCCGTGTTCCACTGCCGGTGTAATGATTCCCATACAGTGGATTAGGTTCGGTGTCGTACCAGCCGTGGAAGTTGGCGGAATAACCGTGAAAAGTTAATGTAGCCTCCCCAAGGGCTGCTTGTGCTAAGGCTGCTGACGGGTACTTTATTATGGTAGCTTGATCGAACCCTCCCACCATGGTCTCCTCCATGACTCGGAAAAACAAGGTTGTTCCCTCGGACCAATTTGAATACTGTGGGTAATCCCAGTGGAGTATACTGACGGCTCGAGCGAGCACTCCCATTTCCGGTCCGCTGGTAGGCGTGGGTGTCGGGGTTTCAGTCGAGGTCACTGTGGGTTCCATGGTTGGAGTGAAGGTGGGAATAGGAGTTACGGTCACTGTTGGAGTTTCAGTGGGGACTTCCACATTTCCATTCCAACCCGCTATCCGCGCGAGCATCCACCAGAAAGCGCGTCCCTTGCGGTCACAGTTCAAGGACTGTGAGTGAGCACAGTCACAGGTACTGCACTGCCCAGGATGAGCCGCGCACCATTCCACCGCCCAGTTCCCACCGGACATCCCATTGTCGTAATCGCAGTTGTCATTCGCATACAGGGCCAGATAAGCATTGCCATCCGGATCGTAGCTCTCGATGTCCGCGAAATCGAAAAGGATTTTTTTATTGGTGATGCAGAAGTTGCGGATCTGGTTATTGTATTTGTTCAGATCCCCCTCCACTCCGCTGCCATCCAAATGACCGGTCATATAGATGAAGTGGTAATCTGGGTAATCCTCTTCGAGTTGGGCCATGGCATTCAAGTAAATGTCGGTGCCCTCCACTGTGTTATCGGAGACTCCCCCGCACCATGACCACATGATGAAATTCCTGTCATTCCATTGGCTTTGGAGTTGATCCCGTGTCGCCTGTTCCCAGGTAAGATCCCCATTGTGACCCAGGTCTCCCCCCGTCTCCTGGTAGGAGAGCGCACCACCGGAACCATCCCAGTTAAAGTCGAATGGGGCTGAGTTCATGACCTCCATCCCGCTGGTGATTTGGCTTCCATGAGAGGTGTGTCCATACCAGACACGGAATTGAGACTTAGCTTTCAAGACCCATGTGACTGGGATAATCGAGACATCGCAACAGTTGTGGTCAATAATTAACTGCGCATAGCTGGGTATGCTTATGCTTGTGAATAGGATAAGGAAAAATGCCTGAAAAAGTCTTTTTTGTTGGGGATGGGATGGAAATTGCACATTTTCCTCCAGAAAGAATACACTGCAAATTTGACTATTCTGGTTTACCACTCACGATTCAAACTGTGAAGGGGAGCGGAAAGATCGTGATGTAGTATAAAGAAAAAGGTTGCCACCTTCAGCAGGAAAGAGGCATAATTGCAAAAAGAGATTTGGATGATGAATATCCTGACTATACTCCCAAAGGACCAGATGATTCCCTGATGTCGATGAGAAAAACCATTCCAATCCCCTATATTCCAGACAAAGTTTCTGAAACGCTTAAGTGTTTCAGATCAAACGGTATTGTTGGCTATCGGATGAGTGGAGGTAATACCGTATTGTGGAGATATCCAGCTGGAGCGTTCACCCTCATCGAGTTGTTGATTGTTATTGCGATCATCCTGATTCTGATCTCCATTGCCTTGCCAAACTTCCTGGAAGCACAGATGCGGGCAAAAGTGGCCAAGTCGGATGGCGAAATGCGGGGATTGGCTCAATCTCTCGAAGCCTACCGGAATGATTGGCCGCGATATCCTCCCCAGGCTGCTTATGAGAAAACCCAATTCAATCCCTCATTCCCCGGTCTCACGAACAATTGCTGGTCGCTGATGCAACTCACCACACCTATCACGTATATGAAGAAGCTGCCACTTGATCTCTTCGCTCCACAAAATGGTGAACCGATCTGGAATGGCACAACCGGACGGGCAATGCCCCTGCATCCGGCCGATAAGGCGCATGGATTCACCTATCTCTACTGGTCACAGCAGTCCCTCCGATTTGATGGACAGATCAGTACGGCGGAGGCGATGAAGAGAAATGGTATCAACTACACCCTTTTAGGGCTTGGACCGAATGGTCAACTGGAGACCATCAACCTGGATTCCAATGACATGTCCCAGATGCGGATCAATGCGGTCCACTGGGCCTATAGCCCCACCAATGGAACCAAATCCAAGGGTGACCTGTTGAGATGGCGGCCTTAGACCAGGCAAAAGGCGGCTACCCCTTGAACGCGATGTAGGTCTTCAGGAATTGAACCGTCAAAACCAGCGCGTCCATGAGCCGTTCGGTCCGGTCCTTGCTTTTGAGATCCGGCTCGAGGCCCTCAAGGTCTTTCAGGCACCTGATCAGTTCGTCCTTGTAAGCCAAACGTCCCTCTTTATCCAGGAATGGTTCTCCAAGGTGACCGGGAATCTCCGGTTCCTCGCCAAAAAGCCCCCAACCTGAGAACTCACCCGGCATGTCTAGTTGATGCGAGGCTTTAATGGTTTCTGGATTCCAACGCCCGAAGTAGCCTTCTTCAACACGAAAAAAGATATCCGCGAGCATTTGGCGGGCCTTTTCATTGCGCGGCTTGTAGTACTCTTCGATCACCTCCTCGAGAATCTGGCGTGGATCACGTGTGACATCCCTGAGAATGCGTCCTGCGGTTGCCGAATTGACTTCGACACCCGGATTGATCATGGGACCTTGATAGTACAGGCACCCGCGAGCGCCACGATCAAAATCCCTTTTAATCAACTCACAAGCACGCTTGGGATAGGGGATCAGATAGCTCAGCCGGTTCATCCTCACGCAGTGGTATAACCACAACCCTCCCGAGGTTCCGTATGTGCAGCGTAATTCAGGTATCCAATCAGGAGGGACATAATTTCCACGATGCCCTTGGTCCATGAAGATGTCGATATGATTACTCAGGTTGACCACATGATCAAATTCCTCGCGGGTGAATTGCTGTTGGTGGCCATTCTCGGCAAGGCGCCAGGGGACCCAATTGATGGGAATGGTGTAAATCAGTACATGTGGCCACTTGCTCCGGATATAATCCGCCGCGCGGATGTTCAGACGGCAGTTGTACCCCACCGCGCCATCCTTCCCCGCGCATTCCGGGCACTGGCACCACCCCTGATCGGCGGACTCCATATGCACCCCGGCGAAATCGAACTGACTCATGGCGGTGTCGATGAGTTTCTCGATGTAAGTCCATGACTTCTCCTTGGCTCCGCACATTGCATGGGCATGGGGATTCCCCTTGTCATCTTTCCCACGCACTTCGGGATCCTCCGTGATGATCCGGTCATACCCCCAAGTGAAGAGTCCGAGTGGCAGCACCATGCCGATATTCCGCCGCCTGGCTTCCTTGAAGAGCTTTCTGAGGAGCTGGGTACGTTCACGGTCTTTGAAGGCGCTTGTGATATCGAGGGGATAATCTCCTGTCGCCCACAGTCCAAAGGCATCCAAATGCGTGTACTTGGCCTCGCTCATTACATCCAGCGCGCGGACAGTCCCCTCGATGGTACGGTCGTCGAATTGAGGCGCGGGCCAATTCTGCAAGGGTAATGGGTGGTTGCGCATGTCGTTGATCCATGCACCAAAACCGATCCGGTAGGGGTAGGACGGCGGAGGACCCTGGGACACCTTGGCATCCTTTTTCTGAGTTCTCATTTGAGGAGTGTAGCCCGTAGCCATATAGATGCCACCTCCTGCAGCTTGTTTAAGGAAATCTCTGCGGGTTGAACCCCCATGATTTGTGGTTGTCATGTACTGAATCTCCTTAATTCATTCAAACTGAATTACTCGTTCGGCTCTCATGTCAATAGATCCGCCATGATGCGATACTTGTTGGTGGCGGAGTCTCTGTGGGCGTGGGAGTGTGGGTTGATGTATATGTTGGAGTTCCAGTGGGAGTTAGAGAGGGTGTCTCTGTTGGTGTGGAGGTGAAAGAGGGAGTGGGCGTGGGTTCATCAAGAATGGTAATTGATCTTGGCCAATAATAATCTCTAGTTCGTTCACCATCCGTGGCCCGCGCCATTACATACCAGGTCCCCACATCCGATGGCCCGGGTATCCATGAGGTTGTCAACGGGTGGATGATCGTG
>CAZORO010000379.1:1997-5815 GCA_964581845.1 uncultured bacterium | reverse complement strand
AAGAAGGTTCCTCAAAGTACAATCCGATTCCCTCAGGAAGTGGTTGCTTGAGATCCTCGACGGCAAGACCACGTGTCGAGATAAGGATTCCTGCATCGGGAGCAATCCCCCTGAGTAACTTGCCAATCTCCTCCAGGAAAGAACAGATTCGCTGCCAGCGTCCTGTACCTGGAGCACATTCAGCGGATGGAATGCTCCCCCAGTCCGTGAAGTAGAACACAACCTTACTGACAGTCTTGTGATCCGTGAGAGTCTTGGACAGCCAGGCTTTGTACTTTTCTCTGGCGAAATCGGTACTGGGACACAAGGCCCAATTGGTGGAAGCCAGTTCGGGATGACGGGGATCTTCACCCTTGGTGATTTCATCCGGTTGAGAAGCGCGCCACTTACGCAGGTCGCTCTGATTGAAGGGATTGGAAGATAAAGCCAAAATTTTACGTATTCCCCACGGTTTCAATACCTCGTCGGGAACCACCTGTCCCTGAATCACACCCGGTGTCATGTTAATGCCACAGTGTGCGAGATCGCGCGCATAAGTCTCCCAGTCATAGTCCGCAGGTTTGGGTTGGGAATAATCCTCGGTGGGATGAGGGCCCCCCGCGCCACCGATACGGTCCTTGAACGCGGGAACACCCCGCATGGACTCAAACTCTACCGACAATGGCGGAGAGGCTTGTTCCATCCATTGGCTTTGGAAACGGACCGAGGCATAGACCGCTCCCCGCTGTCCTCCCCCAACAAGGTAGCGGATACCACCGGAATTCACCGCCACAAAACTCTCGGTACCATTGGTTTGGAGATAGGCACGGTTTTCCCGCGAAAGACTCTCCTCGATCACACGAGGAGTACTTTTCACCACGTCCGATAAGACCCAATCTCCTTTTGAAAATAAAGGTTCAGTCCCAGACATCTCGACTGGTACCTTCGAACTCGTCTTCTCCGAAATGAACCGGGCAAGGTCATTAGCCACTACCCGGAGTTCCGGAGAAGCAAACCATACAGTTGCTGCTTCGGGAGCAGCCAGGCCAACAGCGGCCATCAGGATCGTGATTGATATCGACTGATGCACCAACCGGAGAGAGTGGTAACCCATTGCTTTGCACCTCGATTGAGGATTGTGCATACAACATTAATCTAGCCTGTTACCGGAATGATTTCAAATCGGCGTTTACTCAGGCTGAGCAGGGGAAGAGGAGGACGATTCACCGGACCTCTCCAAGTCGGATAGGAGGAGGGACAGATCCGGACCTGAGTCTCCGGCCAGTTCAAGAGGTTTCATAAGCGCAGCAGGCTGAGCTAGTTCATGCTCAACAGGCCTTTCCTTGGGAAACAGGACATCCGCCCCGCCCACTGCGGGATCATCCGCGAATGCTTGAATCCGGATTGAGTAAAGGTATTCAATCCGGTCGATCCGGTCAGCCAGGGGCATGACGGCGGTCTCCACCCGGCGGATCTCTTGAGAGGCAACCTCATCATATTGAGCCAACGAGGATAAGATCTGGGCGGGGGGTGTGAGCTTGTATCGTTCCACCAAATCCCGCATGACACCCTCCTCGGGTTTACCAACGATCCCAGCCTCGCTGAGACGATTCACAAACTCACTTTCCCACCTGACATGAAGACGGTGGCGGTAAGCCAGCTGGACAAGGACGATAATCGCGCCCAGGAACACAAATGCCAGAATGAAGGCGGCGGAGCGCCCAGAGCTCGGTTCAATCCAGAATTCCACCGCATCAATGAGCATCTAAGGACCTCGTTGGCGAGAGTCAGTTGGTAATGCTTCCTGTTAACTGCCCACTTGTTTCGGCCAATTGGTCAGGGATGGAGTCAGCTTTTTCAAGATCTTCAGGCGGAAATCCAGCCGATGTTTTGCCAGTGGGAATCTTCAACTCCTGGCCCACACGGATGATGTCATCAGATCTTAATCCATTCAGAATACGGAGTTGAGTACAGTCCAGACCAAACCGATGGGCGATGGTAGAAAGGGTGTCGCCTGCTTGTACCCTATAGACAGAAAGGGAGGAGCGGCCGGAATCCAAGATCTGGTTGGGTAATCCACTGGCGTTCGCGGCGGCACTCGCGTCTGATGTCCAGAGACGGTCAAGGCCCTCCAGGGCCAGCGCGCTCATATTGCCCTCACCAGATGCAGCTGTCTCGCCTCCACGCACAGGCACCCTCACCGTCTCCCCAGCTCGCAATGTCCGGTTAGCGGACCAGCCATTAAGCTGGCGGATCTCATCAATCGTGGTCCCATAACGCAAAGCAATTGTCAGGAGACTATCCGAGGATTTGACCACATGGGTTCCGTTCCCTATTCCAGCCAATGGTTCTGTTTCCACTGCTTTGGCCGCTGTGACGGGGATCCGCAGACGGTCCCCTGGGTAGAGCGCACGCCGTTTTGACGGGAGGCCGGAGGCTGACAGAATATCAGTCTCGGTTACATTAAACTGGCGTGCCAAACGTCCTAGCGAATCTCCCCGCTTGACCACATACTCAAAGGTTTCCCCGTGGTATGGCCTCGGATTTTCATTCCGCTGCCCCTCGGAGGAAGCGATGACGGTAGAGGAAGAATGAGAGAATCCGGGAGGTTCCGGTAAGTCCTGTGCCCTTTTGATCCTGGGGGGTGGCGAGAGAGGCGGGGTGCTGCGCCGGGAACGTTGCTCGAAATAGGCCTCAATCCCCATGGCGATTCCAGCGGCAAGCTGGTCACGAAAAGCTTTTTTCTCAAGGCGCCGCGAATCGGAAAGGTTGGATAGGAATCCCAACTCCACAAGCAGAGAGGGAGCATAATAGTGACGCAGGACTTTCAGGTTGTCGTGTTTGATTCCCCGGTTTTCAAAATCTGGAGCCATCTTGTTGAGGCACCGGTCAATGGACGCAAGCAGAGTCTGGGCCGCGATTTCATTCTCGGTCTCCACATACGCCGCTTGCCGTGAGATTACCAAGTCTTGTTTTGAAATGGGGAGTTTGGCGAGCTGACTACGCCAACCATACTTGAGAATTTTCCTGGCTTCTGCCGCAACATCGCTCCGGTTTGATTTCAGAATCCAGGCGGCAAACCCACTAGCCGAGGTATTCCCAACAGTGGAGTCGGCATGAATGGATACCATCAGGCTTGCGCCTGTCTCCCCCACGAACTCCACACGCTCATCGAGGGTTGGGTAATAATCCCCACTCCGGGTGGTGACAGGATAGACCTTTCCATTCGATCTCAGGAAACGTACCACCTGCTTGGTGACATCCAGAACAATATCTTTTTCCTTCAGAGAACTTCTGAGCCGTGATGTCGCGCCATTGTCATATCCACCATGGCCGGCGTCCACGACAACCACCGGAATTCCCTTAGCCTGGGCGATCTCCAATTCACGTGGAGTCCAGGCCGGTTGCTGATAGCGTGCTGGGCGGCCGATATCGATGTAGAGGAATTGCTGCCTGCTCTGCTGGTAGAAATCGACCTTGGCTCCCGTGGTGGGAGCGGCCAGGGTCGCAGTTACCCTGCAACGGTTCTTGCCTATTGTCTCGATGCGCACCGATCTCAGATAGGCATCCTCGCAGTCCACACCTGGAGACTCGATTCCATCCAAACTTCCACTGAGATCCACTTGGACACGCGAGGGGTTGTTGAGATAGGTGATCCGCTTGGTGGAGGGTGAAGATTTGGCATCCAGAATGATGCGTACCCTGTCCCAACAAGGATCCGCATCAATGGACAACCGCGTATACACCGGTTCAGCGTTCACACCCCATGAAACGAGAACCCATAGCCCAGCTACCAGCCAGGCCGTCCTGCCTGCTTGACTGCTTCTCCCCTGTGTCAT
>CAZORO010000379.1:0-1980 GCA_964581845.1 uncultured bacterium | reverse complement strand
CCCTTCAAAAGCTTGATATGGGCTTTAAGCTGACGAACCTCGTTCTTCACCTCTTCCGACTCCGACTTCCGTGACAAATCAACGAACCTTTGGTAAGCATCCGCTGCCTTGCCCTTCTGTTTGAGCTGTTCAAAGGTGAGCCCAAGGTTATAAAACAACTCCGCGAAGTCTCCCCCGGCTTCCACGGCTTGCTGATAAAGCTTCAGTGCTTCCTCATGACGGCCTTTCTGGCTGGCTAAAACCCCCAGATTGTAATAATCCTGAGGTGTGTGCGGCCGAACCCCCAAACGATGCTTCTCACGCGTGACCTCATCCGCGTTCAGGCTATAAAGAAGCGAAAGTCCATAGACTTCGTAAGCCCGGTCAGCGGAGCGGGTGAGTGAGTCCTTAAAATTATCCAAGTTCTTTTCGTAAAGAGTTTCGGCCATGACGGGATCAGGTCTACGATCCAAAAGGACCTTTCATAGATTATCGGAACAGATTATCGCTAAATGTAGCCGAATCAGGCATTCAGTTTCAAGTCCCTATACTCATTTTCGCCTCTTTTTTTAGAAGAGCCTTCCCTGATCTGGGCCAGGACGGCGGAATGCGGACACTGAGAGATCGGTTCCACATCTTCCTGGTGGAAAACCTGCCTTCTTGCACGCAAGTTCAAAAACTTGACGAATCTGTCTGGCCCATTGGCCCTCACCTTCCATCCGCCGATGGAAACGAGAGTCATCCAACTGGCCACCCCGAATCTCTCTGATCCGATTCAGAACTTTCTCCTTCCGGTTAGGATAATGGTCTTCAAGCCACGATGTAAAAAGTTCCCCCACAGATCGAGGAAGGCGGACCACACAATGCCAAGCGGTGCTCGCACCTGCCTCCGCCGCCAAAATAACAATCTCGTGTATCTCATGATCCGTCAGCCCAGGAATCACCGGTGCGGCCATGACTCCCACTGGAACTCCCGCCTGAGCCAACAAGCGGATGGCTTCAAGACGTTTTTGCGGTGAGGAGGTCCTTGGCTCAAGAATCCGTGCCAGTTGAGGATCAAGAGTTGTGATCGAAAGGTTCACAAGAACAGCTTTATGGCGGGCCAGACTCAAGAGGATATCAATATCCCGTGTCACCAAGAAGTTCTTGGTCACGATGGAGACTGGATTACGGAACTCAACCAGGACCTGCAGACATCCGCGTGTCAGGTTGAGTTTTCTTTCGATGGGTTGATAAGGATCGGTGACTCCGCACATGCCGATCACTTGGGGAATCCACCCTGGCGACTCCAGGTGGCGGCGGAGAAGCTCGGGGGCATCCTCCTTCACAAGGATCTTGGTCTCGAAATCCAACCCCGATGAGAATCCAAGGAACTCATGGTAAGGGCGCGCATAACAATAAACACATCCATGTTCACATCCCCGGTAGGGATTAAGACCTGCATTATATGGAAGATCAGGACTGTCATTCCAGGAGAGGATCGAGCGGGAGGAGTCCTTGATGAACTGGGTTCGTGGAAGGGGGTCAAGTTCCTCTCTGTCTTCCTCAAATGGCGTGTAGCACTGAGATTCAAACCGGTTGGGTGGATTCACCCGAGCTCCCCGGCCTTTCCCATGTTTTGTGTTCATGCTCATTCCAGATCACACATGCTCCCATTCATTCAGTATACACAGGATACAGGAGTCGTTACCCGATAGACAAAGACTCGTTTAGACAACCATGAAGTGCGGGGCCTAGAGGTTCGATACGCGAACACCGCCCAATCGTTCGAGGAATCCTCAGGAGGAATGTGTATGAAAAAAGTTTTCGGAGTCTTGCTGCTGTGCGCGGCCGTGGCAGCCCAAGGTGCAAGTTTCAAGAAAGTTGTGGGACAGACATTTCCAACAGTGAAAGCAAAGGATGTGGTGTCTGGTGAGGAAATTGATCTCTCCAAGGTTCTCGCCAAAGAGGGAACCAAGGGGACCGTCATCTTTTTCACCTCGACAAAATGCCCAGTGGCTA
>CAZORO010000378.1:5171-5846 GCA_964581845.1 uncultured bacterium | reverse complement strand
AGGACTTACAGTCCGTTATAGAAGCCACCGCCTTATAGGCGGTGGTTGTTCACTCTTTGGGAAGCGACCATCGTATGGGCCGTCACCTCATTTTTTCCATTGAGTTCTCCCCCGTAACAAGTCTACACTCTCCTCTGTTATTAGAATGACTCAGGTCACCAATCCCTCTTGAAAGGATGGAGCCTCTCATGTCCGGCTATGAACCTGTCTCGATGGCCTCTCTCAGTAATACCGATCACGCGATGGTGAATCTTGAAACACCCTTCCCAGCTGGTTCCCAAACCTGGCATGGCCTGCCCTTCGAGGTCGGTGATGGAAAAGAGAAAGTGGCTGGATTCGGAGAGGGGCTGCGGATGGAGAGTGGAATCATTCCGATTGACAAGACGGTGACTCATATCCTCTTCGCTCACCGTTTGATCGATTCGGGAATCCCTAAGAACGAAGGTTTGGGGGTGGCCTGCGCTGAGTATGTCTTCCACTACCACAATGGCCAGGAGGAACGAGTTCCCATCCGGGACCGCTTCGAGATTGGTTGTATCCCTTGCGATTGGGGGCAATGGCCCATCCTGGCCAGGCCCGACACCAAGGAGGGGATAATACCCCGCTACCAAGGAGAGTGGGGGCAGGCTGGGTGGCGTCAGACCGAGATTAAGCTCCCCTGGGCAGTGCAGTATT
>CAZORO010000378.1:0-5161 GCA_964581845.1 uncultured bacterium | reverse complement strand
CCCCCGCCCAGACAGCGAGGTGGAGTCCATCCGGATCGAGCCTAAGGGGCCACGGTTTCTGGTCGGTGGAATCACACTTAGTCACCTTGAAGAGCCCCCGCTGGTTCGTTCCGCCCGCAGGCCCGTTAAAATCACACTGCTCAAGCCGGAGGATGCTCAGCGCAAGGGGGATCTGGAGGTTGAGGTCGACCGTGGAGCTGCGGCCTACCCCTATGCGCTTCCAAAGGCCAGCCCCGATGACTTCCTCAAGGACACACATCAGGGCTGGGGGGAGGAGCAGAACCCGAATGCCAGTCCCTCCTATGTTGAAATCACCGCCAATCCCTCCGCGGTAGTCACCGTAAAGCATTCCGGTGAGGCTTTGGGCAGTGTCATTTGGGGAACTGTGGAGAAGGAAGGCATGAGTGAGGACAGTGGCCGGGTACGTGTCGAATTGGCTGATCCGGGACGCAACTGGGTTCATACCACTGTCCTGGATGATGCCACTGGGCAGCCGCTCCCATGCCGGATCCACTTCCGTTCGCCGGAGGGTATTCCTTATCAACCCCATGGCCACCATCCCCATGTCAACTCGAATAATGGCACTTGGCATCTGGATGTAGGCGGCGACCTCCGTCTGGGGCAGATCACCTATGCTTACATCAATGGAGAATGCCAGGGTTGGCTGCCGCGTGGCGAGGTGATCGTGGATGTGGCGCGTGGATATGAATATGAACCCTTGCGTACCCGCATCCGGATCGAGCCAGGACAGCAGGAACTGACTTTGCGACTCAAGCGCATCGCGGATCTTCAATCGGAGCGTTATTTCGCGGGCGATACGCATGTGCACTTCCTCTCCACTCAAGGAGCGCATCTGGAGGCCTCCTGCGAGGGTGTTCGTGTGGTCAACCTGCTGCAGTCGCAATGGGGGCATCTTTTCACCAATACCGAGGAGTTTGTGGGGGAACCTTCAGTCTCGCGTAACGGTGAGACCATTGTGTATGCCTCGCAGGAGAACCGTCAGCACATCCTGGGGCACCTCTCGCTGCTTGGGCTGAAGAAACCAGTGATGCCCTGGTGTTCGGGGGGCCCGGATGAAGCGGCCCTGGGAGATAACTTGGAGATTAGTGTTTCCCGTTGGGCGGACGCCTGCCATGCGCAGGGGGGCACAGTGGTCATCCCCCATATGCCAACCCCCAATGGTGAACCCGCCACATTGATTGCCACCGGGCGTGCCGATGCGGGTGAGTTTGCGGTTCATGGAGAAAACCAGCACAAGGAATACTACCGCTATCTGAATTGCGGTTATCGTCTCCCTCTTGTTGGGGGTACTGACAAGATGGACTCCGCGGTCCCAGTCGGTCTCTACCGTACTTATGTCCACATCCCGGAGAATGAACCTTTCACCTACGACAATTGGTGCAAATATTTGAAAGCTGGCAACACCTTCGTAAGTGGAGGGCCACTTCTGTGGCTCAAGGTGGAAGGGAAGGGGATTGGGAGTCAGATCCAGCTTCCCAAAGGAGGGGGGACAGTCGAGGTAGAGGCGAGCGCCAAGAGCATCTTGCCGGTTCACTGCCTGGAGCTCGTGATGAATGGTAAGGTGGTGGATCGGGTGGAGATGAGCCAGGGCGCATACACTCTCTCGGTGAAGTCAAAGATCAAAGTGGAGAATCATTCCTGGCTAGCGGCGCGTTGTGCAGGACCGGGTTACAGCACTGTTCCACATCACGATGCCTGGCGGCGCGGGATCATGGCCCATACCTCTCCAATCTATCTTGCGGCCGGAGAGGATTGGTGGATGTTCGATGTGGGCATGGCCAACTATATGTTGACCCTCATCCAGGGCTGCATCGACTATATCCACCTCCGCTCCCCGCAATGGAAACAAGGCACGGTCACTCACCACCATGGGCGGGAGGATCATCTGAAGTACCTTGAGGAGCCCTTTCGCGAGGCTATTAAGGCAATTCATGCGAGGATGCATGCGCTTGGGCTTCCTCACTAGACTGGAGAGGTCAGAGGTGGAGTGTTTACGGGCATGAACTCACCAGAGAACCACGGACCATCATCACCGCCAGCTCATGCCATCATCGACCTTACAGGAGTGGTTTGCCCGATAAACTTTGTGAAAATCAAATTACGTCTGGAGATGATGCAACCGGGGGAGGTTCTGCAAGTCATACTTGACAAGGGCGAACCGCTCCGGAATGTTCCCAGGAGTGTAAGGAGTGAAGGCCACCGTATCCTCCATGCCGAGGACTGTGGGAATCAAGCGGCCCTTTGGATCCAGAAAAGTTAATGTGAATGGAGCAATCTTGCTCGATGACACCGTTGCATCCAGTCACTGTTGCTTCCTATGAATTCCGGCCGATCAGGACGGAGGGAGAGATTGAGGAGGTCCACCGTCTTAACTATCAGACCTTTGTGATCGAAATCCCCCAGCACTCTCCGGATGCAAGTGGGATCTTGATCGACAAATTTCATGACAAAAACCTTTATTTCGGTGCCTTCCGCGAGGGAATCCTGACCGGAATGGTTTCAGTCCATTCGCAACCACCTTTCTCAATTGCCAGCCGGCTCAAGGATCCCTCCATCCTGGATTCTTTCTCTGGCAAGCCTCTGGAGGTTCGCCTCCTTGCTGTCCTACCCTCCCAAAGGCATGGGATTGTTTTTGCTGGTTTGGGGTGGCTGGTATACCGTTATGCAAAAGCAGGGGGATACACCCATTTGTTGATTTCTGGATTGGTGGAAAGGGAACCTCTTTATCAACGTTTGGGGTTTCGCGCGGTAGGTGAACCGGTTGGAATGGATGGAGCCGTGTTTGTTCCGATGATCTTGTCTCTCGATGAGGTGCCGCCTCACATCCTAAAAGATATTGACCGTTGGGAGACATGGATAAGCCGGATTAAAAACGAATTTGGAGTCCCTCATCTTCTACCCCCCCCACATAACGCAAAAAAATCACGTTTGGACAATTGAGATTCTTGACATTCGCGCGTGAGGCGATATATTACTTGATAAGTACATCATTCTTGAGAAGTAGCTTTCGGTAGTGCCGCTTCACCATCATGGCGATCATGGCCGGTGGTTGAAAAGACTACATCAAGAGGAAGGAGATGGGGGTAAAGTGGCTAGAGCATTGACAACAGGGGAATTCGCACGGCTTTGTTCGGTCAGAACGGAAACAGTCAGTAGGTGGATTCACAATGGATCACTAAAAGCACATTCAACTCCAGGGGGAAGATTCCGGATTCCCTCCGATGCGGCGATTGATTTCATGCGCCAACATGACATTCCCATACCACCTGATCTTGAGGGTGAACGTGCCCACCGCGTCCTGGTCGTAGATGATGAGAAAACCATCCGCGAGGTAGTGATTCAGGCACTCAAAAGGATCGATGAGGATCTTCAGATCGAGGAAGCCGAGGATGGTGTGGAGGGCTGTATCCGGTTGGGGAGCTTCTTTCCAGATCTGCTTGTGCTTGATCTGATGATGCCGAAAGCGGATGGCTATGCGGTCATCGAGCAGGTTCGTGCGGATCCGAATCTGAAAAACACAAAGGTCCTTGTTCTCACAGGATACCCAAGCCCAGAGAATATTGATCGTGCCATCCAAGCGGGTGCCGATGAGTGGCTCGCAAAACCATTCAACATTCCGGAGTTTGGCGAGAAGGTAAAGCAGCTGCTTGGGAAGAGACTTCGTGTTCTGCGATAAAAAAATAGGCAATGAAAATAGAAAGGCAGTCCATACAAGGGGGGCATGTATGTTGACTACCCTGGATGTATTTGTTGTGACAACAGAACTGGGATGAACCGGCTTCTTCTTGTAGTGTTGCTTCTTTTTCCAATGATCGTCATGGGCGGGGAAACTCCTATAATGATTCCACCCTCACAGATTGCTGTTCAACTCTATGTCTTCGGGGAACCCGCTCAGAAAGTGGCTGACCCTTTGGCGGGTGTTTTGGCTACGGTACATAAGGCCGGATTTGAGAATGTGCAAGGATGGTTGGCTTACTACGACACCATCGAAGATGGGACGAAGCTAGCGGCAATGCTTGATCATGAGCACCTCCAGATGCCATGCGCCTATGCTGGAGGAACCATGCACACCGAAGAAGGCGCTGCGAAAGCCATCCAGACAATCCTCGAACAGGCACGAATCGCATCGAAGCATGGCCTCAAAGTGGTTATTCACAATCCGGATCCCTTACAACGCGAGAAGACGGATGAAGAACTGGAGATCCAAGCAAAGAATCTGAATTGTCTTGGAGCGGATCTGGCTGAGTTGGGAATCCAGCTTGCCATTCATCAGCATGACCCCGAGATGCGTTCCGGAGCCCGTGAGTGGTATCACATCCTGAAGCAGACCGATCCCCACAAGGTTTTCTTCTGTCTGGACCTTCACTGGGTCTATCGTGGGAAACAGGACCCTTACCGTCTCTTGGAAGATGCGGGGGAACGTGTCATTGATCTCCATCTCCGCAATTCCCAGGATGGGATCTGGGCTGAGGACTTCGGTCCTGGTGACATCAATTACTCGCGCGTCAAAGGCATCCTCGACCGGATCCAGTACAAGGGCTATTACACGGTCGAATTGGCTTATGACTCCAGTACGAAGGTGACACGCTCCCTGGAGGAGAACCTTCGGCGGAGTTTTCAATTCGTGAGTCAGGGATTTGTAGGAAAGTGATGTCTTCTCCCTCCCCCCTTGCGGGGGAGGGTTGGGGTAGGGGGTGTAGTCCATTTCCAACGAGATATTCCCTCACCTCTCTCGACGTTCTCTCCTATCCCACGATAATGCATCCTGGCTGGATGACTTCCGAGTCCTGACCAACTGTTTGTCACCCCCATTCAGGAGGTTTGCTTATGCCCAAAGGCTGCGAGATTCATGTCATATCCAACACTCACTGGGATCGTGAGTGGCTCTTTGATTTTCAAGAGACACGCATGATGCTGGTTGAGTTCCTCGATCTTCTCCTGAAGATCCTGGACACCGAGCCGCGTTACCGCGCTTTTTTACTCGATTCGCAGTCCGTACCCCTTGAGGATTACCTGGAAATCCGTCCTGAGGCACGTGAACGGGTGGTGCGTCATGTGACTGATGGACGGTTATGGGTTGGTCCGTGGTATACCTGCCCCGAGGGTTTCATTGTCAATGGTGAATCATTGGTGAGAAACC
>CAZORO010000377.1:802-5864 GCA_964581845.1 uncultured bacterium | reverse complement strand
GCAACGGTGACCGATGACGGTCCGGGATCCCACCAGACAACCACGCCAGATCCGGCAGTCATCACCGATCATCGAGTTCTCACAGACATAGGCACCGTCAGTGATGACCGTGTTCTTGCCGACCACGAGATTACCATAAAGGGTCACACCAGGGCCGATCGAACTACCAGCTCCCAAACAGACGTATCCATCCAGCCGCGCGGCCGGATCGATGTAGGCCCCTTCCCCAATCTCATTTCCCGCAAGATTGCTTGTGAACCAATCGCAAGCCAGCATGTTGGCTTCGAGCAGGTCCCAGGGACGGTCGATATCGATAAAACGTTCTTCCGCCTCGACTGAATGTACCTCGCCGCCATTCCGTACAAACTGGTGGATAGTCTCGAAAACCTCCTGCCCAGTTGAGGGCATCGCGCCTATCTCGACACAGGTGGGAATCTCGGGTGTGACCTCAAGGTTCCGGGTGAAACCTTCTGGAACGACAACGAGACCGGACAAGCACCTTTGGTCAGGGCCAGTTCCACGTGAATGAGCTTGGACTGCCTTGATTTGGCCACGATCTACTGGGACCTGGATGCAGTCCTGCGGATGAGTCGTGGCTACCGGGCCTGTCAGGCAAGACACGGTCCCTGTTTCGTAATCTGATACAAGCCGTTGAAGGTCACTTGTGGAGAACAACAGGTCACCAGGAATCAGAATAGCGGGAGAATCAGCTGCCCCTCCTGCCTCCAATCCTAGACGCGCGGAATGAGCGGTTCCCTTGGAGGCTTGAACGGTCACAAAATGGATCTCAGGCCCTCCTCCAGATTCGCTCAACCAGTTTTCACAGGAGTTTTTAACAGATCCTTCAAGGAACCCACAGACCACGGTCACATGCTGCACACCCACTGAAGCGAGGGAAGCCAGCTGGTGTTGTATGAGGGGCGAGTTCCCCACTGGCAGAGCCGCCTTGGGACAGGTGTCTCCATAAGGCCACAGGTGAGTACCACGGCCAGCCGCGAGGATGATGGCGTTTGTGATCATATGCTCCTCCGGGTATGTCAAGTCTTTCGATCGCAAGTTGGGTGGGTGTTTAAACTGATTCACCTTCTCTATGCATAGAGGAGACGTCCTTTCGGTTCAGGCACTGGACGTCCTAGGTCTCTGGCAGTCCCAATCCATTCCTGAACGATAACCTCAACGTTTTCCAAAGCTTGCTGGTAGGATTCTCCATCCGCCATGCATCCAGGCAATTCGGGAACCTCCGCGATGAAAGCTTGGTCCTCTTCGCTCCAGTATAGGATCACTTCATATTTCATGATTTGGCTCCTTGGACCAATAGATTGTTGTGGGTCCAAAGCCCAATCAGAAAAACCCGCTCTCCGCAATCTCCACTGCCCGGAGCATAGCACGGCTCTTGTTCATGCACTCCAAGTATTCATTTTCTGGCACGCTATCATAGACCAAACCCGCACCAGCCTGGATGTAAGCTGTCTGACCCTTCATCACGATGGTCCTGATCGTGATCGCGGTATCGAGGTTGCCCCCGAATCCCAGATACCCAACTGCTCCGCCATAGGGTCCCCGTTTGGTGGGTTCAAGTTCCTCAATGATCTCCATGGCACGGATTTTCGGGGCGCCAGAAAGAGTTCCAGCCGGGAAGACCGCCCGTAACAGGTCGAAGGAAGTCTTCTCCGGCAAGAGCTGACCATTGATCGTGGAAACGATGTGCATGACATGGGAATAGCGCTCGATCACCATCAGGCCGGTCACCTGAACCGAGTTATAAGCACATACCCTTCCCACATCATTTCGCCCCAAATCCACCAGCATGATATGCTCGGCACGCTCCTTGGGATCGGCAAGCAGATCCTCCGCGAGACGCTGGTCCTCTTCTCCACTCTTTCCACGTGGGCGTGTCCCCGCGATGGGGCGGTAAATCACTTGATCTCCGACCAGTTTCACGAGGGTCTCCGGTGAGCTGCCAATCAGGCTGCATTCATCATTTTCCAACAAGAACATGTAGGGTGAGGGATTGAGCCGCCGGAGTGCACGGTAGAGGTCCAGCGGAGTGGAGCGGATCTCTACCTGACGGCGGAGTGAGAGCACAATCTGGAAGGCATCTCCAGCGCGGATGTACTCGCCGGCCTTACGGACCGCCTCACAGTAATCCTCGCGGGTACGGTTGTCCTTGATCTCGAGCGGAGGCACCTGGCCAAAGCCAAGACGTGGCGGAAGGCGTGGGGAGGAAAGGCGTGCCTCAATCTCCGCGATACGCGCTACCGCACTCTCATACGCCCACCGTGGATCGCCATCCACCTGGGCATTCGCCACGATCAGGATGGTGTGTTTAACCCGGTCAAAAACGATCAGGGAATCAGCCAGAACATACAGACTGTCAGGCACACCCATGTCATCCTGATTCGCGATCTTCAGATTCTCGAAAAAAGCAACGTTATCGTAACCGAGATAACCGACAAAGCCTCCGATAAAGGGCGGTAAATCCGGATCAGGAACAGGTTTATAGTCCTTGAGAATCCCCTCAAGAACGGAAAGCGGATCCTCTCCCGCCACCAAAGTCCGCCGCTTCGTGGTTCCGTTCTCAATCAGCGTGACTTCCCTGCCCCGCGTGATCACAACCATACGCGGCTCAGTGCCGATGAAAGAGAATCGTCCGAGAATTTCACCACCCTCCACGCTCTCTAGGAGGAAAGCGCGTCCACCACGCTTCACCTTACAGTAGGCCGAGAGGGGGGTGTCGAAGTCAGCGAAGATTTCCTTGGTAATTGGGATCAGGTTACCTTGCTTGGTTTTCTCAATGAATTGCTGGAATTCGGGCTTAATCATGGGATTCGGGTCCTTTCGCGCTCTCGATGGAATTGGGGGTACTGCGAGGGTTAGGGGAGGGTGTTACTTCGAGTAAACCTGGTCAGGATCAAATACCTTGACCCCCTCCTCAACCCATTCCTGGAGTTCAGGACGCCATCGTTTGAAAAAGCACGACTTATAGCCCGTGTGACAGGCCGCTACGGCCTGGGTTGCCTTCACCAGAATGGTGTCGGCATCACAATCGATAAAAACACCTTTGACATACTGGACATGACCACTGGTTTCACCCTTGAGCCACAGTTTCTTACGGGACCGGGAGTAAAAGTGGGTCTTTCCAGTCTCGGCCGTTAACTTTAGGGCCTCGTCGTTCATGTACCCCATCATGAGCACATCGCCCGTGTCGTAGTCTTGCACGACCGCGGGGACTAGGCCTTGAGAATCAAATTTGACTTGGCTGACCAGTGCGTCTGTCATGTCAATGGGTTTCCACTTGGAAGGATATTTACCCAAAGATTGTTTTTGAGCAAGCCCATTGGTGGAATCCGCCGTGGATTTTCATGGAATCCTTCCCGGAAACTCCTTTCTTGAAAGGAGTTACTGTCCACCCGATCCCTTAAATCCATCCTCACGATCCTCGAAGAGGATATTGAAGCTGGTCAGAGAACCGTAGGTGCGAGTGATGTACTGCTGAAACTCCACCTTTTCGGCATCGCTTAGTCCCGGATGGGCATTGATCTTGGCTTCGAGCACCCGCAAGCGGTCACGGATCATGACAATCTTATGGAAGAAAGCATCAATCGGCAGACGGTAGGGTTTCAGGTTGGGATTGGCGGGCTGGAGGACCATCTCACCCCCCTCCCATTTCCTCCCGAGCTCCACCGGTTCGATAGCGAGGATTTCATTCAAGGCTTCCTTGAGGGTTTGTTTTAGTTCTTTTGCGTCCACTGTTAATCACCTTCTCTTCTTTTTTTATAGGAGGTCTTCCAACTGGATTCTCCCTTTGGGTGTTCCATCAAAATGCTTATCGAAACTCAATAACTGCAGGTCATGGATCTCGGCAGCCATATATTGATAGGCATCATCAAAATCTAAACCATAGTTTCGCATCTGGGTGATAAGGCGTTCCATATCCTCCGATTGAAGGTGAACCAGCGTCACTCCACCATCAATAATCACTTCCCGCGTAAAGGCCGCCAGTGCCGAATACAGCTTATACCTTGACAATATGACCATAATTGAGTGAAAGGAAAAGTCTGTAAGCCAGATGTCTTTGGCCGGATTACGTTTGAAAAAAGTCCCAACATCTTCTGATCTCTCCTGATTCAGGAGATGTTCAAGCCATATGTTCGTATCAACCAGATACACGCTTTAGTCCCCGCGCCATTCGAGTGTTTTTTTTGGAGCTCAAGTGATGAGTATTGGTCCTTCAGACGGCTAAGGGCCCCAGCCCAACTCTGTCCGATAGGTTTGGAGCCACGAGCATTGCACCGTTGCACAAGAAACTCAGCGAAATCCCGCAATTCCTTTAGATTATGCGGATCCAATTGGGCGGCTAATTCCTCAAGAGTTTGTGCCTGGGACGACATAGGATCTGATCTCCTTACTGGTTCTGCAGGAACAACGTCTTCATCTCCATTTTACCTCAGCAAATGCAGCTCATGTCACCCCAAAAAACGGGACATTCACAGCCATCCTTCTTCGAACTCAGCCGCTAATTCATCCTCATCCCATACAACGCTAGCAGCACCAAAGCGGCCTCATGAAAGCAGGAACTGAACACGTGGAATACCCGCGAGAGAGGAAGCTTGACCGGATGTGAACCGTCCCATCTCAAACAGCTTCACTGCTAAGGCCAGACGTACTTCCTCCTCGAAATCTTGGGGAGAAAGGCTTAGAACTGTTGGCAATGTATCGGGATAGTCAATTCGTAGTGTCCGCACCATTTGAGCGCTCTCATTTTTGCTTACTTGTTCCTGACATACAACGGCTTCTTTCCCTTCTTGTGATCCTGGGCGCGGCGATGACGGCGGTTGAGGCCGGTAATGGGCGGCGGGGCGGAGCTTTGTGGTTTGATCTCCATCCTCCTCCGCTTCATCGTGGGTTGTTTGGCATCCGCCACGATCTCTACCCGGAACATCCGTCCCACCACCTCGCGCTCCAAGCTGTGATACATCTGCTCGAAGAGGTCGAATCCATCTCTTTGGAATTCCTGGAGCGGATCCTTGCCGCCATATCCCCGCAAGCCGATGCTGTCCTT
>CAZORO010000377.1:0-792 GCA_964581845.1 uncultured bacterium | reverse complement strand
GTCAACAGGTGGTCCATCCACTTGCTGTCGACATTCTTGAGCATGATGTAGCGCATCAACTGCAGCCAGTATTCCTCGGTGGGAGATTGCTGCTTGCGCTGCTTGTACCATTCCTGAACCTGTTGCCAGAGGTTTTCTTGGATGGTTTCGATAACCCTGTCGATATCACCCTCCTCCGGGATATCGACTTTAGTCTTAAGGTTGTAGCAGTTGAAGAGATTGGCCTCCAGCGCCTCGAGATCCCAATCCTCCGGAGAGACCTTGGGGAGCAGGTACATCGCCGTGGTCTCCTCGAAGACATTCCAGGCCATACCCAGGAAAGCTTCCTCGGGATTCTCACCCTCCAGAAGGTCATTACGCAAACGGTAGATGACCTCGCGCTGCTTGTTCATGACATCATCGTACTTGATGACATATTTACGGATCTCGAAGTTACGGTCCTCGACCTTCTTCTGGGCCTTGCGGATCGAACGGGTGACCAGCTTAGCCTCAATGACCTCGCCATCCTCCATCCCGAACCGTTGGGCCAAGTTCTTAATCCTCTCACCACCGAAGAGACGCATCAGGTCATCTTCAAGCGAGAGGAAGAAACGCGATTTTCCAGGGTCGCCTTGACGTCCGCAGCGCCCTCGCAGCTGGTTGTCGATGCGGCGGCTTTCATGGCGTTCGGTGCCGATAATCATTAACCCGCCCGCCTCAAGAACGATGTCCCGTCCCTTGGCGCATTCTTCACGGATCGTGGCCGCAACTTTGACTTTTTCCTCCTCCGGAGTGTCCTCGGGCATCTTGAAG
>CAZORO010000376.1:0-5883 GCA_964581845.1 uncultured bacterium | reverse complement strand
GAATCCCAGAAGGGCGTGCCATCGCAAGCGTGGAACTGAATGGAAAACCGATTGATTCCTTCACCCGTGATGAAATCCTGATCAACCATCCTGCAAGGGACACGGTTAACAAGGTGTTGGTGACAGCGGGAGATTATTGAGAGGGAAAAATAAATTGGAGGGATATCCGATGCGTGGCACCCTGTTCATCTGGATTGGGTTTCTTGTCCTCTTCGCCTCCCCACTATTCGCGGAGAGTGGCGAGATAGGGAAAGACCAATTAAAAATCATTTCCCCAGCTGATGGAGCGGTGATTGATTCCCCGCTCACTGTCAAACTCGAATGGGCCTATCCCATTCGTGAACAGAGTCCATTTGGTCCTTATTTCGATTTTCCACGTGTGGACCTGACTGTATCCAGGACACCCGATGGAACAAATCCCCTTGTAAGTGTCCAATTGAGTGACTCGATGAGCACATTCCGGATGGCGGTTGAACCCGGCACCATCTACTACTGGCGGATTGTCCCCTATGACGAAAAGGGGCCCAATCCCGGTTGCGCCGCAAAGGCAAGTTTCACCACGGGGACTCCCCGCATCGATGCCAACGCTGGAGATGAGATCCGTTATGCCAATCCACGTCCTGGCGCGCATTGGCGGCACGAAAAACCAGTCATCGCCAAAGAGATCGAAATCCTGTCGCCTTGGTATGAGAAAAAGGCATACCTCTCAGGCCCAGTTCCCTACTTTGATTCCACTAAAGATAAACTACCCGTCCCTGTCTATGAGGATCTTCCCGGTGTCCTTGATGCTTACTGGTACTGCTGGAAGACTCTGCTCCACACTTGGTACTTCACCCCCGATTCCCCAGACCATCATGCTGTCAGCAACATCTGCGGCATTAAATCATGGGGACCCTGGGGCAGCACCATGGTGTTTGACACAGCCTTCATCCTTCATTTCGCCCGTTATGGTGATCAGGCGTATCCCTTCATCACCGCTTTCGATAATTGTTACGCTCGTCAACATGAGAATGGCTTTATCTGCCGTGAGAGTGACAAGAACAACCATGAAGTCTATGTGGTGTTCCCGGTCAACCCGCCGCTCTTCGCCTGGGCCGAGTGGGAGTACTACAAAATCAACGGAAACAAGGATCGTCTCGCAATGGTATTTCTCCCCATCGTGAAACACTACGAGTGGTTCATGACTTATCAGCGCCGTGAAAACGGGTTGTACTGGACTAACGGCGCCCAGGAGGCGGATGACTCTCCCCGCAACGGGTTGGTGCATTATGCTGTCTCCGCCACATCCTACCAGGCGCTCTCCGCCCTTTATTTAGCGCGCATCGCCGCCGAGATCGGGAGGAATGATATGGTCTCCTTCTTTGAAAATGAACATGCGGAATTGGGGCGCTTGGTGAATGAACATTTCTGGGATGAAGAGCATGGAATCTACAACGATCTGAATCAGGAAGGACGTTTCATCACTGAGCTCTCCCCGGGATCTTTCTGCAAGCATATTCATATGTTCTGGCCGCTGCTCGCGGGGATTGCTCCCAAGGAACGAGCGGACCGTGTCGTCGCGGAACTCAAGAATCCGGATTCATTTAACCGGCTCAATGGAGTTCCCAGTCTCTCGGCGGATAGCGCCGGTTACAATGGTGGGCCGCAGGGGACGGGTCAGTATTGGCGGGGAGCGGTGTGGCCCTCGGGGCAATCCATGGTTCAAGAGGGTTTACGTGAGTCTGGATATATCGATTACGCGGATGAAATCTCGGAGAAGTATTTCAAGGCGCAGGTTGAAGTTTTCCTGAAAGAAGGCACTATCAAGGAGAATCTGGCTCCAGATCAGCCCGCGGGATTCGGTGCGCCCGAGTTTGTCGGCTGGGGTGGGATCGGTCCTGTCGCGAACTTGATCGAATCGGTCCTTGGATTCGACATCAACGCTCCCGGGAAAACCGTGACATGGCGAATCAAAAAAACCGGGGAACATGGGATAAAAAATCTGCGGATCGGGGATGCCACTGCCGACCTCATTTGCGTAAAACGTTCCTCGCAGGAGGAGCCATGTACGATTGATATCAGGTCAAATGGGAGTTTCACCCTCCGGCTGGTACATGGAGACCAAGAGAAGACCGTTGCGGTAAATCCGGAAACGAAACAAATCTCATTTGTCCCATGATCTGGAACTGGGAATATCGGATGAGTAAGCTTGACGGCATTGTGTGGTGGGAGGATACATGACCACTCCTGGATTCTATTTTCCATGAGCGGAAAAAACTATACACCCCTTAGAAGAGGAGTTCTTGTACCTTATGAATGAGCCGCAACTCAGCTTGACCATCCTGGATTGGACGGTTTGCGTGATAGGGGTAGTGGGCAGTATTTTAATTGGCCTATGGTTCTCTCTGCGCGCCCATAGCACCCGGAACAGCGAAGGGTTCTTCCTGGCGGGACGCAGCCTCTTGTGGCCTGTGGTGGGGGCCTCGCTCTACGCCACCAACATCGGCGCGGAGCACTTAGTCGGTCTTTCTGGCGACAGCTATCGTTATGGCCTTAAGGCTGGCGCCGTTGAACTCGGAACCGCCATCACCCTCGGAATTACTTGTTGGGTTCTGCTGCCAACCTACGTGAAGTCTCGTGTTTTCACCATCCCCGAATTTCTCGAATCCCGTTATGACGCCCGGGCACGGATCTTTTTCGCTGCGCTCATGCTGGTCATTTGCATCATGACCAAGATGGCCTTCACGCTCTTTGCGGGAGCTCTGGTGCTTAATAGTTTACTTGGCTGGGATGTCATGCAAGTGGTTTTCGCGTTGGCGGTCCTCTCGGCGGCGGTCACCATGATTGGCGGATTTATGACTGTCGCTTATACCGACGCCATCCAGACACTCATTATGGTGGTGGGTTGTTCGATCATGCTCGCGATCGGGATCTACGATGTGGGAGGATGGAGCGATCTCGCCGCCAAGGCAGGTGAGAAGATTCATGTAGCGGCTCCTTATGACGACCCCATCTATCCCTTCTGGGGGATTATCGCGGGTACGATCTATGGGGGTGTTTTCTACTGGGGAATGGACCAGGTAAATGTTCAACGGCTTCTGGGAGCAAAGAGCCTCGACCATGGCCGTTGGGGAGCGATGTTCTCGATCCTTCTGAAGCTCACCCCCATTTTCATCTTCGCCTTGCCCGGGGTGATCGCCTCAGTCCTTTATCCAGGATTGGATGATCAAACCTCTAAACAAACCTTCGTGGTCCTTCTCAACAACCTCTTGCCCTCTGGCATTCGTGGACTGGTTCTATCGGCGCTCCTGGCGGCTCTGATCTCTTCCCTTTTAGCGGTGATGAACTCGGTTTCCACCATGGCGGTACGCGATTTTCTCATGCGGTTTACACCATCCATGTCCGAGAAACGCCAGGTACACCTTGGACAGGTGGCGATTCTAGTGGGGGCCATGTGTGGTGTCGCCGCCGCTTATCTGGTCTACAAGTCCCAGGAGGGTCTGTACAAGTATTTGCAGACGATTTCAATTTACCTGGTCCTGCCGGTCGCTCCAGCCATCTTCTTTGGAGTGGTTAGCAAACGGATCAATATGACGGGAGCCATCTGCTCTGTCACGGCAGGAGTTGCATTGGCCGCGGCCTACTTCACCGACAATGTCCTTGAAATGCTCTCCCCAGGCCGTGGGAAGGCAATCCTTCCCTTCCTTCATTACCCGTTGACAGAGAACTACACCTATCGTGGGTTATGGGCAACTCTGGTTATCATCGTGGTTCTCTATGTGGTCTCTTACGCAACGCCACCACCACCAAGGGAGAAGGTCGAGGGTGTGACCTATGATTGGAAAGCCCCTTGGGAGCCCTTTCGAGGCCTTCAAGATTGGCGGCTACAATGGAGTGTACTCGCACTCTTGACCGTTGGAGCTTACTCTTGGCTATGGTAAACGAAGTGCATCCGATCGTATAAGGACATTCCCTCCGAATCGATTTCTGGAGGCCGTTGTTAAAAGCAATCCCCCAAAAAAAGCGATTGACCAACAGGGCTTCTTTCCCAGAGAATGGAGTATTGAGTACTTCCATTCTAGTCTCTGCAAATGGGGAGGTTCACAATGCCTTGGGTTGGTATTCTCATCCTATTGTTTGTTTCCTCTGTCTCAGCCGGGGAGAGATCCGCCACGGAAACACTTTACAACGGCATCCAGCTTCCCTGTGAATGGCCGCCGCGTTATGTCCCGGTTCCAACACGCGAACCGATGATGGTGCCCTATCTCTTCAACATCCCTGATGTGATCCCTATCGATGTGGGCCGCCAGCTCTTCGTGGATGATTTCCTGATCGAACCGAATACGCTCATCAGAACCTGCCACCAGGCGGAATATTATCCAGGCAATCCTGTCCTTGCGCCTGATCAACCATGGGAGACCGGCCGTACATCACAGGACTTCCCAGCGCCCACCGCTATGGTCTTCAGCGATGGTGTCTGGTATGACCCAGCGGACCATCTCTTCAAGATGTGGTACATGGGTGGATACACTGATTCGACCTGTTACGCCACATCGAAGGATGGCATATCCTGGGATAAACCCAAACTGGATGTAGTCCCCGGAACCAACATCGTAAGCAAGGCGCAACGTGATTCCGCTACCATCTGGCTCGATCTTCTCGATCCTGATCCAGCCAAACGTTACAAAATGTTCGCGTACTTGTCCAAAGATGCAGGTGGACTTTCCCTGTTCTACTCAGCCGATGGAATCCACTGGAGTGAGCGGATTACAAAGAGTGGTCCCACGGGGGACCGTAGCACGGCATTTTTCAATCCCTTCCGGGGAATGTGGGTTTACAGCATCCGAGAGAGTTCCTATGACCGGCGGAGGAGCTATTGGGAGCATTCAAATCCTGTCGAGGGAGCACAATGGAATAAGGATGAACCTCCACTGTGGGTTGGTGCTGACCGTCTCGATACCCGCTGGCCTGAGTACAACTGCCATCCCCAGCTCTACAACCTGGACTGTGTGGCATACGAGAGCGTCCTTCTCGGTCTTTTCAGCATCTGGCCCGGTCCCGGGGGAGGGGGACGTCCCAAACCCAACCAGGTCTTTGTGGGCTTCAGCCGGGATGGTTTCCACTGGTACCGTCCAGACCGGGTACCTTTCATTCCTGTCTCCAATGAGGCAGGTTCCTGGAACTATGGCAATGTGCAGTCAGCGGGTGGCTGCTGCATGGTGGTGGGAAACCTGCTGTATTTCTATGTGAGTGGACGCTCGGGAGTGCCCGGCTCCAATTCGACTGCATCTGGAACATCCAGCACCGGACTTTCTACTCTCCGAAGGGATGGCTTTGTTTCTATGGATTCGAAGGAGGAAGAGAGGCTACTGACAACACGTCCGGTCACCTTCAAGGGACGTTATCTGTTCACCAATTCCGCTGTTCCCAATGGTGAGCTGCGAGTGGAAGTCCTGGATAGAGATCGTAAACCCATCGAGCCTTTCACCTATGCAAACGCCGAACCCATACAAGGAGACTCCACGCTTCAACGAATCTCTTGGCGCGGGGTGGAGAATCTCGAAACACTCACGGGAAAACCGGTCCGGTTCCGTTTCCATCTTAAGAATGGCAGTCTCTACTCTTTCTGGGTGAGTCCCGATGAATCCGGAGCAAGTTATGGTTATGTTGCGGCGGGTGGCCCAGGATTCACCAGTCCCATGGACACAGTGGGAAGCGTGGTGTTTTCTATTAATAAAAATGACTGATATTGAAACTGGAATGATTCCATATTCAAGTTCCTTGGAGGTATGAGATGACTCCGCGGGAATGCCGTCAGTTAGCACGAATATTATTCCATCCATTCGTAGCAAATTTCATTAGACCCCTGATCCTGTTTCTAATCATCTTCTCCCCTTATGCCTT
>CAZORO010000375.1:0-5901 GCA_964581845.1 uncultured bacterium | reverse complement strand
CCAGAACTCTACAGGATCAACGGACTCAATCGTCGAATCCGCTAGTCTTACATTCTCGAAAGATTTCCAAAGTATTCGTAGTCTTAGTCAAGCAAAAGACTCCGCTGGACTTGAGAATATGGCCACGACCATCAAAGCAAGGTGGAGAGACGAAGATATGGACTCGTATTGTCGACTCATGTATCAGCTACTTGGGCGTCTTCGGACAGACTTCCACCCAGTAGATTACCGCAAGCTAAAGGTATTATCCGATGATGTGCTATCCGATCTCCAGAAAGAACTGGAACAAGGAACTGATCCTGTGCTAGTGCCACATTATTGTGAATATCAGATGGGTTATATTTCGCTTACATATGGCGTTAAGTATTACTACGCCTTCAAGGGAGACCTTAGGGATGAGGCATGGGTGAATCAGCGAACGGACGTGATGACACGATTGTTGAAGGTATGGAAATTAGTTCAGGACGCGAAAGATCCATCCTGGACTATCGACATGAGTATGCCGTCGATGAATGTGGATCCACCCGATGGTGGTCCAGCAGGAATAAGCCCAAGCTCAGTGGGAGATCCCAAGCTTCGCGCACAATATGTGGCTGAAATCCATAGGGCTGGAGAAAAACACAAATGGTGGGGTATTCAATACGAGCTTTGGAAGACTGAGGGCAAGCTTAAGAACAGATTGCTGAACGACATCAAAGTCATGTACAACACCCCGCCTTTGGCACCGGAGGAATTGAAAAACCTCCTCGACACCTATGTCAAGGATGAGGAGCAGAGAAAGATCTTTCTGGAGGCGAGCAAGAAATAGGAGCCCCGTTATCCACTGAATGAGGGTTTCACTCTTGGCGCAAAGTCGATTTTAGGCTCGCTTGTAAGCCAAGGGGCGATGAATCGCTCCCCTACCCCCCCCAAATTCTCGAACAAATACAACCCCTCCTTTCCCGGTGCGACAATATCCTTCCAACCGTTGCCGTTGAGGTCCTCGACCCAGAAAAAAATCCCCGCGCCGCTGCATTCGGAGGGGTCGCCATAATCAAGAGTCACCCGCTCGAATTTACCGTGATCCATCTTGAAGTAGTACAATCCAATCGGATCCGACTCTCCAGGGTCATGGCCGCAATGGGCGCGGTAACGCTGCCCGGTGATCAGTTCGAGCTCGCCGTCATTGTCGATATCCACCAACTGCAAATCGTGATACTGCGAACGGGTGGGGTCGATGTCATGCTTGATCCAACTGCGTTTGCCCTTGCTGTCCTTGTGCTGCTCATACCAGGCCAGGCCATAATTATGCGCCATGCCCACAATCAAATCGGGCAGACCATCGCCATTGACATCATGCACCAGGATCGGCACGCTCGCGCAACCCAGATCGAACTCGGGATGCCAGATCCACTCCTTGTGGAGCGGATCCTCGGTTGGCTTGAGAAATCCTGTTGCAAGGATGATCTCGCCATGCCCATCCCCATCGATGTCGCCGAATCCAAGCCCATGCCCGCTGGGGAAATCGCATACCTTGTGCTTGGTGAAGGCTTCTCTGCCCTTGCCATTTTCATCTTTCTGGAGTTTATAAAAAGCCTGGTAGACCCCCGGTGTGTTGGGGACAATTTCGATCTCGCCATCGCCATCGACATCCCAGAAGCGGGTGGTCTCAATGCTGCCGGGACGGTCGATGTCGTGCACCGCCCACTCGCGCGGTTCGCCTTTGGGATTTTCAATCCAACGCAACGTCTGCCCCCACCAGCCACCGGTAATGATGTCCAGGAAACCATCGCCATTCACATCCATCGGATAATCCGAGAAGTCATCGAAATAATCCTCGACCGGTTGGATGGAACGGATTTTGTGACGTTTGATAAAATCCGGCCCCTCGAACCAGTACTCACCGGAAACAATATCGAGGATCCCATCCTGATTGACATCAAAAACCGCCGCCGCCTCATAGGTGACATCGCTGATACGCCGTTTATGGAATTTGAGCATGATGGGTCTCCTTTGGATTAGGGTTTTATGTCGCAGTTCCTACCTCATCCCCCCAACCCCCTTCTCCCATAGGGCGAAGGGGGAGCCACAAGTCCCCCCGCCTCCTCTATCGCACGAGTGCGTGCGAATGGGAGAGGGGATTTAGGGGTGAAGTCTTTACTCACTCTTCTGCTTAACCAGTAATGGTACCCCTTCGGGAGTCAGGATCCTCATGCAGAATTCCCAGGGCATCGCATTCTGATAGACCTTGAGGAGAACCGTGTTGGTTCCCTTTTTCAAATGGACCTTGACCTTGTCACGGTCCACTGTCAGCCCGCCCTGGACAAAGTTGTTCAAAAGCAGCTCACCATTGAACCAGACCTTCTCGCCATCATCGACACCCAGGCTGAGCACCGCATCGGCTTCATCCGCCGCCTCGAACTCGGTGTAGGCATAGCCGAGACAGGCGTTGCAATTGGCCACCTCCTTCAGGAGATCCACCTTGCCGATATCATTGGTGCCTTTGACCTTCTTCCAGCCTACCTTGCCATTGCTGGAGTCATAGGTGGCGCCGAGGTCGATGTTGGGTTCATTGACAAAGGTGGCATCCCAACCTTCTTGAGAACCTCCTAACGGGAAGGGGCCGGTGACCCACCAGTTGGTAATGAATCCGACCATTTCAGCCACATTCATTTCTGGGCTGAGCCCCTGCAGACCGGCGGTGATGGCCTGAAGAGCCGGGCCGGAGGGATGGAGATCCGCCATTTTCTTGTATGCAGCGACCGCTTTATCTCCCCGTCCCGCTGCCACCAGTGCGCCAGCGACTCCTTGCAACGCGGAAATGGCTTGATCGCGCAGACCGGGATCATCGGCGGCGGCCATGACCATATCAAAGCCCTCAGGCACCGGGGCGCTGGTAAGACCTTGCAAAGCTCTCGCCTTCAAGGCTGCATCTTGAGCCAGCCCCCACATTTTGATGTAGATCCCCGCCGCGTCTGCCTTGGCGCCACGTGCGGTGAGCGCGCCCCCCAGTTGGAAAAGGGCTTCAATCGCGGCTACTTTGTCTTCACCGGAACCTTGTTGAACCACCTCGAAGAGCGGAGCCACGCCGCTCGCTAAGCCAGCGCTACCGAGCGCTTTGATCCCTGTCAGATGCAGGCCCGAATCCGTGGATTTGGAGGCTGTCACCAATGCCGGAAGAGTCTGTTCATCATTCCTCGAAGCTAGAACCGGCAGGAGGGAGATCTGAGTGGGGACATCCAATTCGGGAAGCTTGGCCACCAAACGGCGTGTGACCGCCGGGCCTTGGAGGGACTGAAGCCCCCGCAGGGCGATCAGGCTGGTGGGCGGACCAGCGGCTTGAGCAGCCTCCAAAAGCAAGGGGACATGACGCTCATCGCCAATGTTTCCCAGCGCGGCCAAAGCGGCATCTTTGTAGGATCCCTGGCTGGTCTTGGCGATTTCCTCATAGGTTTTTACAGCGATATCCCAGTTGCCACCCTTTTGAGCGACACGCTCGACCAATCTCAAGAGGGCATCGGTGGCATCGTTCTTGAAGTTGTCTTTGGCGTTGTCGCGAACTGACTCCGCGGTGGCCAAGTATGAGGGGTTACCAGTCCAGGCCAGCGCACGAATCGCGGCGGGCTGAACCTCCGGCGCGCCAGTTACCGCCAAACGCAGGATGGCATCCAAACTTTCACTGTCTTGGAGTTCTCCTAAGGCATTGAGTAGCGCGATCTGGAATTCCGGATCGGCATTCGAAAGAGCCGACGATAAAGCTGCCTGGGCCTCCTCGGTCCCAATGCGTTGCAGAGCGGTACGCGCTTTCTCGCGCAAGGCCGGCTCGGTAAGCATGGCCGCGATGGGGGATACGTCATAACCAGGCGGAACCAGACGATCGAGGAACCGCAAGCCAGTGATACGTTCCTTTTCGGGACGGTCCTTGCTGACTAATGGCATAAGCATATCGGTTAGTTTTTTGCGGTCCTTTTCGCGTCCAGGCGAAGAGACATCGTTGACCACTTGCAGGATGATGTCATAGGCCGCTTTGGCCAGGGCGGGATCATTGCCATTCATGATGGAGATCATCGCGGGCACGGCCACCAGCCCATGGTTAGGCAGCAGTTGACGGGCAATCGCCTTGGTGGGGGCATCACCGGACTGAAGGTCATTGACTAGCGAACGGATAGCGGGATCGATATCCGCTGCTAAAGAGACCGTCACCACAAGAAGAAGGGCGGAGGTCAGGATGAATTGGATTATCTTTGTTTTCATGGTGGCCATGTTTCCTTTCACAGATGCCAAGGGGCGCGGTAGGGACGGTAGAGGTGGCGGTTGGCTTGCTCATCACCCACGAATTTTTCGGCGGCTCCATCCCAAACCAGACGGCGTCTGAGGTCGACCGCGATGTTGCCCAGTAGGCAGATCGAGGCGGCGCGGTGCCCAATCTCTACATCAGCGGCGGGCAGAGCACGGGTTCTTATGCACTCGAAAAAATTGGAGTGGTGTCCTTCCAAACAGATGAAGAACTCACCCTCGGACTTGTATTCAGGATCGGTGCCGGGTCCGATGACATAGCTTTCACGATTCACGGTGAGGGAACCACCTGTTCCTTGGAACATGGTGCCGTAACCCTTGCCGGAGTGGGTCTCGCTGGGAGCTTGAATCCAGGACAATGTGGCGCCTTTGAACTCATAGGCAACCTCAAGATTTTGTTGATCATCGCCGGGCAGTCCCAGCGGGCTATTCCCCACCCCGCTGATGCTGAGCGGGGCATCCTGGCCAAGTCCCCATAGGGAGATGTCCATGAGGTGCACTCCCCAGTTGGTCATCTCTCCACCGGCATAATCATCAAAGGCGCGGAACTTACCGAAACGTTCCGGGCTGAAGGGCACATAGGGGGCGGGCCCGAGCCACATATCCCAATCCAGTCCCGGTGGGGGATAGGAGGGGTGTTCCACAATGTTGCTCCAGAAATCCCCGACATTCGGAGCGACCCAGGCACGCGAGGTGGTCACCTGCCCAATCCGACCGCTACGAAGCTGAGCGATGGAGCGTTTGAAGACCTCCATGGATCGCTGTTGGATGCCATTCTGGACGATCCGTCCGTAACGGCGTGCGGTCTCAACCACCTTGCGGCCCTCGGCAACGGTGGTGGTAAGGGGTTTTTCGACATAGACATCCTTACCCGCTTGGCAGGCATGGATCGCAATCATGCCATGCCAGTGGTCGGGAGTGGTGACAAAGACCGCATCGATGTCCTTGCGTTCAAGGACTCGCCGGTAGTCCTGGTACCCCTGGCATTTTTCGCCGGTGCGTTTGGCGAATTCCTCGTAGCGCGGTTTGTAGACATCGCACACCGCCGCGACTTCGACATCATTCCGTTTCACTAATGCCTGCATGTGCGCCGAGCCCATGCCGCCGCAACCAATCAATCCCACGATGATCTTCTCGTTGGGAGAGATGGTGGCGCGGGCAGGACGGCACGCGAGTGGCGTCAGGGAGAGGGTCGCTGTGGTACGGCCCACCTGGCGAAGGAAATCTCTACGTTTCATGGACAGTCACCTTTCTGAAGATATGACCCACGGGCTGGAAGGAATCCATGGAGGCTGGCATGTTCACACACGCTTGAAGGGTGTCAAGGGAACGATTTCCTAGGATTCTTCAACGTTTGTTTTCTTGCCCAGCGATCCCATCCAACCTCATCTCCCCACCCCCCTTCTCCCACAGGGCGAAGGGGGAGCCAGAAGTCCCCTCGCCTCCTCTATCGCACGAGTGCGTGCGAATGGGAGAGGGAATTTAGGGGTGAGGTCTTGTGTTACTTCATCAATCCATCACTCCTTATGGAATGATAAGCATGGGTTTTCTAGCACTATCCTGATAGGGGAGTAAATGGTTCAGATTGCCTTTCCTTGCGGGAGATTGCGGTGAAAACCCAAGCAG
>CAZORO010000374.1:0-5914 GCA_964581845.1 uncultured bacterium | reverse complement strand
AAGGGTGAAACGCCAGGTGCCACAGCAACACCCACTCCCTCTAGAACCTCAACCCGGACACCCACTCGTACCGTGACATCCTCCGCGACAAAAACGCCCACTACCCAGGCACCGCAAATTACATCGGTCTCTCCGCGAGTGGTGAATGTGGGCGGCATGGTCACGATTACGGGAACGGGCTTTGGAAATAGCAACCACACGGTTGATGTGGGGGGAACCCAGGTGGTGGGTAATGGCGATGATACCCGGATCACTTTCACCATGCCCAAGGTGGCGGGGATGGACTATGACCTCAACTGTGTGGAGATTCGTGTCATCTCCCCAGGCAAAGGAACCAGCACGGCGGGTGGAGTAGTGTATCCCTCACGGATCGATCAGACCGATGATGCTTCCTTAATCATTGCGGATGCGCGGTATGTTCAGAGCACCCGCCGCTTCCAGTTGGATGTGGCCATTGAGAATCACAAGGTGGTCAACAGCAAGCCATATGCGATGTGCTCACCCATGGTTGTTATTTACGGCGTGGCCACAGTTCCCTCGGGCAGGGGAGTGGGTACCGACAATGACTCGCACAACACCTTCATCTCCAATTATCCCAACTTTGACTACCGGACTGTAGAACCAGTGGTCAGCTCACCTGGCCACCGGCTTGAAACAGGCGAAACCACCGCCACCAAGACCTGGATCATTGCGGCGGATGATGCCAGCACCCATGCCTTCAGCATGGCGGTTATGGCCTCGCAGATGGCACGGCCCCTTGCCGCTCATGCCGCTGATATCTACACCACCGCGGCGATTGACCCCCACCCCTATGGACTGGCCTATGATCCCACCACTCGCCTCCTGCATGTCAGTGGAGACACCGAGGGGTGGGTCTATGGTGTGGATGTCGACAAAGTCGAGGAACTCGTGGCGACCATTCTTAAGATCGGGAAAGGGCCCTCTTATCTGGAAATGAGTCCGGCCGGGTCCGATCCCCTCTATTCGAGTGGACGTTTATGGTTCTCGTGGACCCATCCTGAACTGACAAGTACGGAGAATGTGGTGGGGGCCTTCGATCCAATCAACTTCGTCGCCTCCAGCCAGATCTGGAATATCACCCAATCCTATAAAGCCCTGCCCACCGGGCTCGATTTCCCCGAGCCACGTGGTCTGGCCTATGACGCCGTCAGGCAGGCATTGTATGTGGCTTTGGTGGACACAATCTGGAGTGTAAACATAGGAGCGAGTCCGGCAGGATTCCCTCTTACGGGATATGGCGGCCTCCAGGGTCTCGCCGTGGATCCAGGCACGGGTGCCCTCTTCGCGGTCAATGGTGCAACCAGCCAGGTGGTTTGTTACCGGGGGCTGAGGACCACAACCGGCACGGATGATTCACTTGCGGTTGTAGGCGGTCCGGGGAACGCGGCGGGTAAGTTCAATGACCCGCGTGGTATCGAGGTCGATGAGAATGGGCTGGTTTTTGTAGTAGACAAGGGCAACAACCGGGTGCAGGTGTTCAATGGACGTTCCACTAATCTGGACTGGTTGATGATGTTTGGGGGCTACCAGGTGGCGGTCTCGGTTCCAGGATGTAATGGACCGGATTCCATCTGCCCCCAGGCTCCAGCGGATGGGTTTAACTCCCCCGGAGATGTGGAGTCCACTGGCTACAAGACGGTTTGGGTGAGTGACTCCGATAACTGGCGCGTGGTGAAATGGGAGCATGATTCGTATACAGATCAATTGTTCCCATATGGCAAATCAGGAGAGGACCTGATTCACTCGAACCAATAGAAGCCAATAATCTCATCCCCCCTCCAAGCTCGCCCACGAGTTGCACTCTTGGGGGGAGCCCTTCTGGCGGAGTTGAACTTCACCATGCCTGGAATCAATGAGGCAAGCAGGGAGTGCAACTCTCCCAAAAGGTCCGGTCTGGGAGTTCAACTCCGATGCCAGCTAGAGGTGGGAGAAATGTCTGCTCTATACCTCTGTCCTCGGCGCGGCCAGTGCGTCTCCCAGCAGGTTGAATGATAACACCGACAGGACAATCGCCGCTGAGGGAAAAACCGCCTGCCACCAGGCGAATTGAATGCGGGTGTAACCATCCAGGATCATGTTGCCCCATGAAGGATCCGGCGGTTGGATCCCGAGTCCCAGGAAAGATAAGGCTGCCTCGGCGATGATCGCGGTGGCCAGTCCGAGCGTTGTAACCACTACGATTGTGGGGAGCAAGTTGGGAAGGAGGTGGCGGAGCATGATCCGGATGGGCGAAAGTCCGAGTCCACGGGCCGCCTCGATGAACTCCCTCTCACGGAGTGAGAGAACCTCACCACGTACAATGCGCGCGACGCTCACCCAGCCAGTCAACCCAATGGCCAGGTATACATTTTCAGGACGGTTCCCTAGGGCGAACTGGATTGCCAGCACCAGCAGGAGGTACGGGAAGGCCCACACTACATTCACCAGCCACATCACCGCGGTGTCCACCCAGCCTCGGAGGTAACCGGAAATCATCCCTAAGAGGACGCCGATACTGACAGAGAGTCCTTGGGCTACAATTCCCACGGTCAAGGAGACCCGTGCTCCATATAGAACCCGTGAGTAGATATCCCTCCCCAAACGGTCGGTTCCCATCCAGTACTTCCAGCTGGGTGGCAGGTCACGTGAGGAAAGGTTTTGTTTACAGGGATCGCTATGTGCCAACCAGGGCGCGAAAAGGGCCACTAGTACCAGGATGACCACAAAGATGAAGCCGAACAGTGCAAAAGGATTCGAGGCCAGCGCTTGAGGTACTAAGTCCCGTAAGCGTTTGGGAGAAAAAGATGAGGGGCGGATCTCTGGCATCTGTTCGTGCGTGGATGTTTCCGTGGACGATCTGGGCTGCTAATCTCCTCTTTCCGCGATGATAGACTTGAGGCGTTGGAGCCGTAAGTGGTCCCTTGCTTTGCCCCTGCCAATCCTCCTGGCGGGGACGTTGGGTTTTCACCACATTGAGGGATGGCCTTGGATCGACTGTTTCTACATGACCGTCACCACTGTCTCCACCGTGGGATATGGTTGGGTAACCGAACCTGGTGATGGCGGTAAGTTGTTCGCTTCGGCCCTGATTCTCCTCGGCGTTGGTACTTTCTCATTCATGATCACTCTCGGTATTCAAAGCCTCATGGAAAAAGCAACCAACCAGGACAGTGCGGCGGCAAGGAGAGCACGGAAGATGCGGAACCATTTCATTATTTGTGGGGCGGGACGAGTTGGAAAGGAGATCGCCCATAGTCTTCAATCACTTGGGAAACCATATTTATTGGTTGAGCAGACACCCTCCGTCATAGAGGAACTGCGCGCGGAAGGACTTCCCTATCTTCCCGGCGATGCCACCACGGAAAGTGTACTGGCCGAAGCGGGTACCAAATACGCCAAGGGATTGGCCTGTGTATTGACCAGTGATGCGGACAATGTCTTCACCTGTCTTGTGGCGCGTGAGATGAACCCGGAACTCTTCATCGTCGCACGTTCTTCAAGCAATTCCTCGGTATCCAGGCTCCTTAAGTCTGGCGCCAATAAAGTTATCAATCCCTTCACGACGACGGCTTTCCGTATGGCGCATACACTGATTCGCCCCACTGTCGTGAACTTCCTGGAGGTGGCTTCGAGTGAAAGAAAACTCGATCTCCACATCGAGGAAATTATCATTCCCAAGGGTTCAATCCTGGAGGGCAAACGGCTGGATCAATCCGAGATCCGTCAACGTGAGAATGCGATTATCACCGCCATTCAGAAAAGAACAGGGAAAATGATCTTCAATCCGCTGCCAGCGGAGGTGATCGATGAGGGCGATGTTCTCATCGCCATGGGGTCCAGGGAAGCGCTCAAGGCATTGGAGGTCCGGGTGAGACCGCAACCGGCCTAAGCATCTCCGCCTTCATCAAGGCAATACCCCGGTACCGACTTCATGTGCTCTTCCTCGGGGTAAGAACCAATTGATTTTGTCTGGGTGCAGTGTTCCTCGAGTTCCTTGAGCGCCTGTTTGACCCGTTCTTCTTCCGTGTGGCCCTCAAACTCGATGAAGAAGAGGTATTCCCACTTCTCGCTCTTGGTGGGGCGTGAATCGATGTGAGTCAGGTTAATGCCATGGTTCCTGAAGGGTTCGAGAGCCGAAAGGAGAGAACCGGGACGGTTCCTGAGTTGGACAATCATGGATGTTTTATCCCGACCGGTGGGAGCCTCGGAATCATAGCCGATGATGACGAACCGGGTGGTGTTGTGGGCGCGATCCTCAATGTTTGAAAACAAGATGGGGACGTCATAGATTTTGCTGGCCAACTCGGCGGCAATGGCTGCGGTGCCAGGTTCCTTGGAGGCTCTTTCAGCGCCCAGGGCGGTATTTCCGACCTCGACGAATTCCGCATTGTGGTAGTGCCGGTCAAGCCATTCGCGGCATTGACCGAAGGCTTGGCCATGGGTGTAGATCCGGGTGATCTGGTCGGGGGCTGATTTTGAGAGGAACTGATGATGAATATCCAGGTGTGTCTCGGCGTATATACGCAGATCCGAGCGTTTGAAATTATCGATGGTTTCGGCCACCACGCCATGAGTGGAATTCCGGATAGGAACAACCCCGTAACGGCATTCTCCCTTTTCGACCGAGCGGAAGACATCACTGATGCCTGGTTGAGGATGGAAGACCGCCGAGTTTCCAAAGCGTTTGATGGCGGCGGTGTGGGTGAAACTGCCCAGTGAGCCGAAATAACTGATATTCAGAGTGGCCTCAAGGGAGCGGCAAGCCGAAATAATCTCGCGGAACACCAAAGGTACCGCCTGGCTCGGAAAAGAACCCTTACTCTCGTTGATGAGCCGCTCATAAATGTCTCTCTCCCGGCGTGGGATAAAGGGACATACCGATGGGTTCTCCCGTTTGAGGTGACCCACTTCCTGGACCACTTCAGCACGCCGGTTAAGCAAGGAAAGGATCTCGCAATCAAGTATGTCGATCTGTTCCCTGAGTGCGCTGAGTTGGGATGTTGGGTCGGATTTCTCGGGTGGATTCAAGCGTGTGGCTCCGGCATGATGGAATCAGTGGTAGTAATCGCTGATAGTTTCATCAAACTCGCCGGGGAGTCTGTGCCTTCCGGAAAGTAGATCCTCAAGCAAGGCTTCCATCTCCTCAATGGAGATATCTTCCGGTTCCATGAGGAGAGTTCTTTCCACAAGCTCCTCGCGCTGGGAGGGATCAATGACTCCCAATGCGACCAGCTGGTTCAGGTACCCGCGCACATCGGGGGAAAGGTGGAACTCCTCAAGGTTCATGAAAAACCGCTCGCTAAACGTAGCTGGACCGCCTGGAAGGGGGAAATCCAGCCGTTGTTGAATCTTGTCGACAATACTCAAGGCAGTGTGGATCTCGTTTGGATTGTGCCCTTGTTCGACCAACGACTCTACCAGATCGTCCCGGTCCTCGTCTTCGAGCCCATCCTCCATTGACTTTCTGAGAAAGAGGCTGACCATTTCCAAAACTCGAGCGGTCATGCGTTCCCCCCGCCATTAGATTCCCACACAAACATTATATCTGATTTTTTATACAAGGTCAAAACTCATTCCGGGTAATCTACGAACAATACCTCTCATTTCTAAAAGGAGCAAGCGCTCTGAAACCTTTCCCACGGGCAAGTCCAGATCAGCCGCCAACCGGTCGATATGTGCTTGACCCGCCTCCAGGCGTAACACGATTCTCCGGTCGACCGGATCATCGGGTTTCTCGTGGTTTTTCTTTGCCTTCTTGTGGATTTCTGGCTTGACACCAGTGTGGATGGATTCCAGAGCAGGGGGTTTGTTGGCATGGAAGGTATAGGGGCGCTGGCTTGGGATTTCAGACTGTACAAGTCCTGTCCCAAGGTTCATATGAGAATCTGGGTAGCTCAAACGGTTTTTGAGCTCG
>CAZORO010000373.1:0-5926 GCA_964581845.1 uncultured bacterium | reverse complement strand
CGCGCACCGCCGTCTTCGTGCCAAACTGGCGGAGATTGCGGAATGGAATGAGACTTCCACACTGAACCGGATCATCTTTGGCCGCAATGACCTTGGGATCATCACCTCTGGCATCGGATTTATGCATGCCCGTGAGGCGGCGCCCGAAGCCAGTTTCCTGAAGATTGGGATGACTCATCCGCTGCCCTTTGAAACCATCCGCTCCTTTGTAGGCGGGATGAAGCGTTGCATCGTAATCGAGGAGGGGGATCCTTACCTGGCCGATGCGATCCGCGCCGAGGGCATCCCGGTGGAGCGCAAGCCCATGGAATTCCGTTTTGGCGAGCTCGATGTGGAGCGGGTGCGCAAGATCCTGGAGGGAGATGTCACCCCCGAACCACCGGTTCCTCCGGGCAAACCACCACAACTCTGTAATGGCTGCCCACACCGTTCCGTGTTTGAGATCCTGCGGGACATGGAATGTATCGTGGCCGGTGATATCGGTTGTTACACCCTGGGGGTACTGCCCCCCTTCCAGGCCATGGATACCTGTGTTTGCATGGGGGCCAGCATTGGCGTGGGCCTAGGACTACGCCATGTGCTGCCTGATGAGGAAGCACGCCGTGTGGTCAGCGTCATCGGTGACAGCACCTTTGTCCACAGCGGGATCACTGGTCTGGTTGAGATGGTTTACAATCCACCGGAAACCGGACATGTGGTCATCATCCTCGACAATGGAACCACCGCCATGACCGGGCTTCAGGAGCATCCGGGCACGGGAAGGACTCTGGATCATTCACCCACCGGCAAGATCCGTTTCGAGGACCTGGCGTGTTCGATCGGTATCCAACGGGTGCAAACAGTCGATCCCACACGCGACCAGGAGGGATTCGGCAGGATGCTCGCGGAGAACCTCCAGAGCGGAGAACTGACATTGATGATCGCGCGCCGTCCGTGTCTGCTGGCCGCTGTCAAGATCCGCGAATACGAGAAAGCGGCGGCGTCGAGTCAGGGATGTGAGTGCGCGGCTGTGAAGGGGTGTGAGTACCTGGAGGGACCAGCTCCGTCTGGTCCAGACACCTGTGAGTGTGCGGCTGGTGGAGGGTGCGAGCATCATGCCGGGTGAAGTCACCAACATCGTCATCGCGGGTCTCGGCGGGCAGGGAGTGCTCAAGGCCTCGGATGTCCTTTCAGATGCTGTTTTCCGGGCTGGGTATGATGTAAAGAAGAGCGAAATTCACGGTATGAGCCAGCGGGGTGGCTCAGTCAGCAGCGATGTGCGCTATGGCGAAGAGGTTTTGAGCCCAATGGTTCCACCCCATAGCGCCGACTTTCTGGCCGTATTGGAACCGGACCAGGTGGCGCCCAACCAGCACCGTCTCCGCGAAGGGGGCCTGCTTATTGATCCGTCGCTTCTGGAGGGGATCAAGATTCCGAATCGTAAGAGCCTCAACATTGTTCTACTGGGAGTCTTGAGCGTCTTTTTGGAAATCCCAATCGAGATATGGGTGGAGGCTGTCCGTGCCAATTTGCCGGAACATTTGCATGAGGTGAACCTGAAATCGTTTGAGATCGGCCGTGAGACGGGTGACCGTTTGAGGTCGGAACGGCTTGCGGCACATTCCTGAATGGGAGGCGAAAACATCGATGAACAATAAATCAAAAGGCCCTGATGGCCCCTTCCATCCCGTAAGCGGGGTGGATTTCCTTCCTCCGGACCGGCTGCACGAACTCCAGACGCAACGGCTAAAAGCGACTGTGGATCTGGCCTATACGAATGTTCAGCTCTTCCGTTCACGCATGGAGAAGTTGGGCCTAAAACCCGAGGATATCCGCTCCATCGAGGACATCAAGAAATTACCTCTCACCGATAAGGCCGATTTACGCGACACCTATCCTTTCGGGATGTTCGCGGTCCCGGTCAAGGATGTCGTGCGTCTTCATGCCTCTAGCGGAACCACTGGAAAACCGATAGTCGTCGCCTATACAAAAGAGGATGTGGATGTCTGGTCGGAGGTGATCCTACGCTCTTTCGTGGCTTGTGGCGTGCATTCCGGCGATATTGTACAGAATGCATATGGGTATGGTTTATTCACGGGAGGACTAGGAGCCCATTACGGAGCGGAGGCGCTCGGTGCAACCGTCATCCCCATTTCCGGTGGCAACACGGACCGTCAGATCATGGTGCTCAAGGATTTCAATGTCACCGTGATCTGCTGTACTCCAAGTTACTTCTGTTTTCTGATCGAGCAGGCCGAGAAGAAGGGGATCGATATCCATCAGCTTCCCCTGCGTGTGGGAGTTTTTGGCGCGGAACCATGGAGCGAAGAGATGCGACGCCGGATCGAGGCTGGCAGCGGGATCCGCGCGCATGACATTTATGGCCTCTCCGAAATCATCGGTCCCGGCGTTGGCATCGAATGTACTCATCAGGCGGGCCTCCACATCTTCGAGGACCACTTCTATCCCGAGATCATCCGGCCAGGCTCCGAGGAAACCTGCCAGGAGGGAGAAGAGGGGGAATTGGTACTCACCACACTGTCCAAGAAAGCCCTTCCCATGATCCGCTACCGGACTCACGACATCACCGCGTTCATTGAGGAGCCATGCCCTTGCGGAAGAACCATCCGCAGAATCCGCAGGATTGGACGCCGCAGCGATGACATGTTCATCATCCGTGGTGTTAATGTCTTCCCCTCTCAGGTCGAGTCAGCGCTATTGGCCGCGGAGGGAACCCTTCCGCACTACCAGATCATCCTCACACGCCGTGAGGGACTCGACCAAATGGAGGTTCAGGTGGAGGTCACGCCCGAGGTCTTCAGCGACAAGGTAAGCGGACTGGAGAAACTCCAGGCTCACCTAAACCATACCTTGGAGAGTACGCTGGGACTTCGAGTGGATGTTCGTCTTGTTGAACCGAATACCCTTCAGCGTAGCGAAGGTAAAGCCAAGCGGGTCAGCGACCAGAGGAACCTGGGCTGAGAATTCCGCATTCGCATTGGACAGGAGAAAACCCCCATGAAGATGAAGCAATTATCCCTGTTCCTGGAGAACCAGGCTGGAAAGCTGAGGTTCCCCTGTAAGGTTCTGGCGGAGGCAGGCATCGATATTCTGACCCTTTCGCTGGCGGATACCCAGCAGTTCGGGATCCTGCGCCTGATTGTGGATGACTGGGAGCGCGCCAAGAAGGTTCTTGAGACGGCTGGAAGCGTGGTTAAGGTCACCGAGGTCGTTGCTGTTGAGGTTGAAAACCGTCCCGGTGGATTGTCACGGATCCTTGAGATCCTCGATGATGCGGGCATCAACATCGAGTATATGTATGCCTTCACCTTTGGAAGAGGAGATCGCGCGGTTCTCATCTTCCGTTTCGAGGACAGCGATGGAGCGGTACGGATCCTTGAGGCCAAGGGCGTTACTATTGTCGCGCAGAGCGATCTGCAGGCCAGGAACTAACCGGCCCCATGTCCACACCACTCAACCTCTTCAAGGATCAGCCGATGGGCGATTCCAACCGCGCGCCTGACTTTGATAACCGTATCTGGGATCTCGCCGAGTCCATGCCCATCGAGGACCTGCGCAGCCTCCAGCTCCATCGTCTCAGGGAAACCATCGCGCGTGTCCGCAATGTCCCCTTTTACAAGAACGCTTTCGCGCGTGAGGGCATTACCCAGGATTCCATCCGTACCCTGGATGACCTCCAGAGACTGCCCCTCACCACTAAAGCCGATCTTCGTGAGCACTACCCGCTTGGGTTCCTGGCTGTTCCACGCGATGAGATTGCCCGGATCCATGGTTCCACTGGAACCACGGGCCAACAGACCTTTGTGGCCTACACCACGGATGACCTGGATCTTTGGGCCAACCTGTGTGCCCGGTTTCTGTATGCGGGTGGATTAAGGAAGAACCATCTTGTTCACATCGCTTTTGGCTATGGCCTTTTCACTGGCGGCTTTGGGTTGCACTACGGAGTCGAACGGGTAGGCGCGGCGGTGGTTCCGGCGGCGTCGGGAAACACCAACCGGCAGATCACTCTCATCCGTGACTTGGGAGCCGATGTCCTGGTGTGTACCCCGACCTATGCCCTCAATATCGCTGAGGTTGCCAATGGGATGGGCTATGAATCGAGGCAGCTCCCAATCCGTTATGGCCACTTTGGCGCGGAGCCCTGGACCGAGGACATGCGTGTTCGTATTGAAGAGGAGCTCGGGATTTATGCTTTCAACAATTATGGTCTAAGCGAGGTGATTGGCCCGGGAGTAAGCGGTGAGTGTATTGAACGACGGGGAATGCACATCCAGGAGGACCATTTCATTGTGGAGTGTGTCAACCCGGACACCCTGGAACCTGTCCAGGAGGGCGAGCTGGGCGAACTGGTGATCACCACCCTGACTAAAAGAGCTATGCCGATCATCCGTTACAGGACACGGGACCTTTGTTCCTTGGATTCCTCCCCCTGCCCTTGTGGAAGAACCACCAAACGCATGAGCCGTCTTACCGGCCGGACCGATGACATGCTCATTGTGCGCGGCGTGAATCTCTTTCCTTCACAGATCGAGGAGGCTCTTCTGCGAGTTGAGGGAACCGCTCCGCACTATCTCATTGAGGTGGACCGGCCCGGGGCACTGGATGAAATCACGGTCCGTGTCGAGATCCGCCCGCAAGACTTCTCTGACCGGATGGACCGGATGCAGGCCCTGCATGACCGCATTGAGCGTGAGATCCATTCTGCCACAGGGCTGCGGATGAATGTCATCCTGGTGGATCCTCAGACCCTTGAGCGTTTCACTGGAAAGGCGAAAAGAGTTATCGATCACCGCAAGATGTAATGAGTCCATTGGTTGGAGGGGCAGCGGCCGGTCCAGCCTGGATCACGACTCAAGGAGATTGTAGCCATGGCACTCCGCCCATTTTTGAGAGGGGTTCTTCTCTCGCTGCTACTGGCCTCCTCTGCTCTAGCCAAGTCTTTCGAGGACACTGACTGCCTCACCTGTCATGGCGACAAGGGCAGCTGGGATATGTCGAAGACGCAAACCGCGCGTCTTTACATCGTTCCCGCCTCCTCGGAAGGCAGCGTTCATGCTGACCTGTCTTGCACGGACTGCCATGACTCCATGGAGGAGCTCCCTCATCCCGAAAAGCTCCCCAAAGTGAACTGTGGAAGCTGCCATGAGGAGACCCTCACGGTATATCAAAAGAGTGTCCATGGCATGTCCGCCAACGCGGGAGAGAAGGGTGAGGCCGCTACCTGTGTTTCCTGTCATGGCACCCATGCCATTTACACCTCCAAGGATGAACGCTCGAAGGTCCATCACCACAACCTGGCAACCACCTGCATCCAGTGCCATGAGGACCAGGCCCTCATTGAAAAACACACGCTAAAGTCCAAAGACAATATCCAAACCTATGTGGTCAGTGTTCATGGCCAGTCTAATGTCGAGGACAAGACCTCACGCGCCGCCACCTGCAACGATTGTCATGGTTGGCATGACATCCAAAAGGCCGATTCCCCGGAATCGCATGTCAGCCGGGAGTCAGTGGCTAAGACTTGCGGACAGTGCCATGACGATGTCCTTCGGGAGTACTACTCCAGCGTGCATGGCAACCTGGCCAAACAAGGCAATACCGATGTTCCGGTGTGCACCGATTGTCATGGTGAACACAAGATCCGCTCGGTCGAGGACCGGGAGTCCACCGTTAGCAAGTACCACATCGCGGAGACCTGCGGACGCTGCCATGAAGATCAAAACATCGTGAAGAAGTACAACATCCCGATTTCCTCCCCGAGTACGTTGTACCGTCAGAGTGTCCATGGAAAAGCCTTGCTTTCCGGCAAGAACCCGGAAGCCGCGGCCTGCCAGGACTGCCATGGATTTCACTCAATCCTGGGTGGACATGACCCCAAGTCGACTGTCAGCCGGATGTCTATCAGTTCCACCTGTGGAGGGTG
>CAZORO010000372.1:0-5939 GCA_964581845.1 uncultured bacterium | reverse complement strand
CAGAAGGACTGTAGACACTGGCCCCTATGCTCCTGTTTCGGTCACCTATTGGATGAACCGTCTTCAAGGTTTAAAGACTCTTGAGGACTATTGTGTCACTCTTAATCCGAACCGGCCGATTGCCCCCAACAAGATTTTACAGGAGGTTGAGTTTGAACATCCCATTTATAATTTTCAGTCAGTGGCCACTCAACAAGAGCTTCCCAACCTGAATGGAAAGAACAACACTTATTACTGCGGCAGTTATTTTGGCTACGGATTCCATGAGGATGCCGTAAAATCAGGGGTTGAGGTGGCGCGCCATTTCGGACTCGAATTATGACTTCGATGATCTTTTCCTCCCGTATTGCACACACCAGGCATGAACCAGTCCTCCACTCTTTTGTATATCCTCTCTTGGTATTTGGAATCGACCTCAATGAGCTCCCTGATCTTGACCGCCAGATTTTCCTCTTCGGTTATAACCGTAAACGGCCAGTCTCTATTCATGACTCGGATTACCTCTCCGGAGATAATTGTAGTATCAAGGAAAAACTCCTGAAACTGCTTGAGACATCAGGACTCTCCAAGACAGCAGAACGGTTCCTTACTATCACGATGCCTCGTACTTGGGGATACTCCTTTAATCCTGTCAGTTTTCACCTGATTTATAATAGTAAAGGAGAAATGATATCGGCTGTTGCCGATGTTAATAACACATTCAGGGAACGTCACATCTATATCCTCAACGATCCCGAGGAAGTGGATGGATTTACACGCTTCACATCTGACAAAGTATTCCATGTCTCCCCATTCTTTGACCGGCATGGCCAGTATGAATTCTTTTTCTCTAATCTTCAGGAGAGTATTGACATACGGATCAATCTTCGCCGTAAAGGTAAGCTTTCACTTTCTACCCGTTTGTGGGGCCAGTCCCAATCCCTTACCTCCAGGAACCTGGCTCTTGCGTTGGCACGTTACCCACTGGGCACCTTCCTCACCATGCCGAGAATCCTGGCTCAGGCCGCACGCCTTTACTACAACCGGAAACTCCCGGTTTTTGCCAAACCGGATCCAGCCTCGCCACTCACAATTTCAACAGCGGGTTTTTCATTGAAAGAGAGGATTTCAAGACGGCTCCTTCATCAACGATTATCGTTGTTAGCTCGGGGTGAACTCATCTTCATCGAACCGGATGGATCCAGGATAGTCTTCGAGGGTAAACAGCCAGGAAGGCGGATATCAGTGAATATCAAGAATCCACGTGTCTATTGGAAGACTCTGGTGGAAGGAGATATCGGATTCGGTAAATGCTATATGAGTGGGGATTGGACCTGCAAGGATCTGACTGGCCTCCTGCTCTTACTTCTTGAGAATCGCGATGACTTGGGGGACTACCAGTTTATAACAAGTTTCCCATCCAAGCTTGGCAATCGTTTTTCCCATTGGCGCCGCCGGAACACACCAATGTCCGCCAAGCGGAATATCCAGAATCACTATGATCTGGGGAATGATTTCTTCAGGTTGTTCCTGGACGAAAGCATGACCTACTCTTGCGCGGTGTTTCTCTCCGGCGATGAATCCCTGGAGCAGGCTCAAACCAACAAAATAACTTCCATACTGAAAAAGGCTGACCTCTCCTCAGCTCATGAGATTTTGGAGATTGGATGCGGTTGGGGTGCGCTTTGTCTCGAAGCAGCCAAGAAGTATGGCTGCCGTGTCACTGGAATCACACTTTCCGAGCAACAATTGGCTTATGCGCAAGAGCGGATCCATCAGGAAGGTCCTGGAGCGGATATCCAGTTGATGCTTCAGGATTACCGGAGTGTCACTGGTTGTTTCGATCGAATCATCTCGGTGGAGATGTTCGAAGCAGTTGGCCGGGATTATTTTGGCAGGTTCTTTAAGAAATGCGACCAGCTTCTCAAATCTCGAGGACGGGTTGTACTGCAAATCATCACAATCTCCGCAGAACGTTATGACGCTTACTCACATGGTTGTGACTGGATCCAGAAATACATATTTCCAGGAGGCTTTCTTCCATCCTACGCGGCTCTTCAATCAGCCATTTTGGAGAACTCCTCACTCGTTATCAAAGAGGTAGAGCATATTGGATTTCATTATGTAAAGACAATCCAGGAGTGGAGACGGCGTTTTCTAGCGAAACTTGGTTCAATCCATGAGCTCGGTTTTCCGCCCGAATTCTGCCATAAGTGGGAGTATTATTTCGCTTATTGCGAGGCGGGATTTGCTTCAGGTGCTCTCGATGTTCTCCAGATGACGTTGGACAAACCGGGAGATAGACCGTGATTCGTTTGGGCCTCTGTTGCCAGTTTGTGGAGGCACCAATCCGTTTCATGGCAACTACAGCGGCATCCTTGATGAGGCTTCCCCGCAACGAGGCGCTTCGTAAAGTCTCAAAGATCTGTCTTCATAATTCATTTTCACTCCAATCAGCTCTTGATTATTGTAGTCATCACCAGATCGGTTGTTTTCGTGTTTTAAGTCCTATCCTCCCCTGCAAGACTCATCCAGAGTGTGGTTATAACGTTGGTGATTTGCCCGAGTGTGAACAAATCCGGAGTGGATTCATAAAGGCCGGTCAAACCGCTACGAAACATGGTCTTCGTACCACCTTCCACCCAGACCAGTTCATCGTCCTGAATTCTCCCCGTCCAGATGCCGTCCGTGCATCGGTGCTTGAGCTCGAGTATCAGGCCGAGCTAGCAGCGTGGATTGGGGCGGATGTGATTACTATCCACGCTGGTGGAAGATACGGCAATAAAAAAAAGGCTCTGGATGATCTCAGACGGGGGATCAATCTGCTCTCGGAGAGCGCGAGATCGAGGCTGGCACTTGAAAATGATGACAGGTCATATACTCCCATGGATTTAATCCCAGTTTGTCAGCAGGAGAGTATCCCCTTCGTGTACGATGTACACCACCATCGTTGCTTGCCTGATAGCCTTGGACTAGACGATGCGACCTGTGCAGCTCTCAAGACCTGGAACAGGGAGCCTCTTTTCCATATATCCAGTCCTCTCCGGGGTTGGAATGGTTCTCAAACACACCGTCACCATGACTTTATTGATCCAGAAGACTTTCCAAATAGTTGGATGGATAAAGAGATCACGGTCGAAGTTGAGGCCAAGCGGAAGGAAATCGCGGTTTTTCAACTGATCAAGGACTTGCGTGAAAGAAAGGCGTGTCTGCGGTGAGGATCCTGGTAACAGGAGCGAGCGGATACATTGGCGGCAGATTGGCGCCAGCCTTGGCGGCACAAGGACACCGTGTTCGCGCCATGGCACGTGATCCTCGAAAGCTCGTCTGGCGTGGCTGGAACGATATCGAAACCGTGTCCGGAGATGTTTTCGATATTCCGTCTTTAAATGCCGCTGTTGAAGGAATGGAGGTGGTTTATTACCTGATCCACTCAATGGCAAGTTATGGAAATCAATTCGCTGATAGAGATATTACAGCCGCCAAGAACTTGGCTCAAGCATGTACTAAAGCTGGAGTGAAAAGGATCATTTACCTCGGAGGACTTGGTGACCCGGAGGCTCAGCTTTCGAAGCATCTCCGCAGCCGTCTTGAAACCGGAGAGGCTTTACGAACTGGGCCGGTTCCGGTGACCGAGCTGAGAGCAGCGATCATCGTCGGTTCGGGAAGCGCGTCCTTTGAGATTATCCGGGACCTTGCCCGCCGTTTGCCGTTCATGGTCTGTCCCCGTTGGGTACTATCGAAGTGCGAACCTATTTCCATCAGTCAGGTTCTCGCCTATCTCACCGGTGTATTGAATGAGCCAAGAAGCATTGGTGAGATCCTTGAAATAGGAGGAGGCGAAGTCCTTTCCTACGCGGACCTGCTGAAACAGTGTGCGGAGGTCATGGGCCATAAAGTTTATATAATTGTAGTTCCTGTTCTGACACCGCGCTTGTCTTCCTACTGGCTCAATCTGGTCACCTCGGTCCCGATGTCCATAGCACGGCCGCTGGTGGAGGGACTGAGAAATGATGTTATCTGCCACGATCATCGGATCCGGGAGTGGATTCCAGCCGCCCCTATGACTTACCGTGAGGCTGTCCGGTTAGCGCTGCAGAAGGATCAGAGCGGATACCTGGAGAGCCGCTGGACTGATGCAACGACAGTCCCCTCGACCAGATTAGAGAATCTCCCGGCTCCGCTCCTTAAAGATCAACGGCTTATCCAAACACCTGCTGATCCTAAGCGTGTTTTCGAGCTGGTTGAGAGGATTGGCGGGCATACCGGGTGGTATGCTGGTGATTGGGCCTGGCGTTTGAGGGGAGCTCTTGACCGTCTTCTTGGCGGAGTGGGAATGCGAAGAGGAAGGAGAGACCCTCATCACCTTGCAGTGGGTGATCCCGTGGATTTCTGGAGGGTTGAGGAATTTGAAATGGGAAAACTTCTCACGCTACGTGCTGAAATGAAGCTACCAGGTGTGGCACGGTTACAGTTTGAGGTGATTCCACAACCAGAGGGAGGGTCCCTCTTGCGTCAAACCGCCATGTTCTGGCCGGAGGGCCTATTGGGGCGTTTGTATTGGTATGCCATTCTCCCCATTCATAACCTCGTGTTTGGAGGGATGATTCATAAAATAGCCGAGCTTGCTCTCCAAGGTACTACAAACTCTGAAAATATTCTCGAATCAGAAAAGGATGAGAAATCACACCAATGAGCACATTCTGGATTCTCGTGTGGGGTTTCAGCCTCGTATCCGCTGGGATGGGGCTGTTGTGGCTATGGGCTGCGGTTCATAAGAATGCAGGGTGGGTCGATGTTGGTTGGTCTCTGGGTATCGGAGTTCTTACCCTTTATTATGCATTCACCCTGGAGGGATATTTTCCACGATTGGTGATGGTGACAATCGTGACTTGTCTTTGGTCATTCCGTCTTGGTTTTTATCTTCTCCTCAACCGGATTATCGGCAGACCTGAAGATGGACGTTACCAAACTCTCCGTAACCGTTGGAGACAATCCGCTGATGTGTTCTTTTTCCTGTTTTTTCAGGCTCAAGGCGCGTTGGTTTTCCTATTCTCTCTCCCGCCACTCATTGCAATGACTCATCCCACACAATCTTTACGGTTTCTAGATTTTCTTGGATTGGCCATCTGGTTTGTCTCACTGGCTGGAGAAAGCCTCGCGGATTGGCAATTGGCTTCATTTCGTTCATGTGGTGAAAACCTTGGGAAAACTTGCCGTGCGGGCATGTGGCGTTACTCCCGCCATCCGAACTATTTCTTTGAATGGATTCAGTGGTGGTCATATGTGGTGATTTCCATTGGCGCACCCTATGGATGGCTGACATTGATAGGCCCTGTTCTTATGATGTTCTTTCTATTTAGGGTTACCGGAATTCCAGCTATAGAGGCCCAGGCAATCGCCAGCCGTGGGGAGGATTATCGAAGATATCAGCGGAGCACCAATGCCTTTTTCCCTTGGTTTCCGAAAGGAGAGTAGGTTCAATGAGTTGGATTAATTATGCAGAGCGGGGATGGATTCCCGATATTATCCTCCGTTGGGGGATTCGCCGTCTTTTAGCTGATAGACTTCGCCATCTCAAATCGGATAGTTTGGAGTCCCAGGAGGAGGCTCTTCGTTCTTTTATAGATGAAGCCGGTAAAGAACCCATAGCCCTCCACACCGAGGATGCCAACCTTCAACATTATGAGGTTCCCACGGAATTCTTCCAAATAATCTTGGGAAGGCGGTTAAAATACAGTTGTTGTTTGTGGCCCATGGGAGTTTCTGATCTAGATGCCGCCGAGGAAGCCATGCTCGATCTTACCGTAAAGCGTGCAGAGATCGTGAATGGGATGCGTATTCTTGAACTGGGTTGTGGATGGGGTTCTCTTTGCATTTGGATGGCGGAAAGGTTTCCGCTTTCCGAAATACATGCGGTTTCCAATTCATCCACTCAGCGTATCTACATTGAAACGCAG
>CAZORO010000371.1:0-5941 GCA_964581845.1 uncultured bacterium | reverse complement strand
CCACATAACGCTCGTTGAGCATCTCCCGTTCCACCAGCCAACCGCAAATCATCTGACCGGGATGGCTCCAAGGCTGATCGGGATTCTTGGGAACATCGGTCCAGATACCGATGTGGAATCCCAGAATGCTGTTGTTGGGTGGTGGCTCAGTCCCATGCCACCCGGTATAGGATCCCCACCAATGAATATCGGTGATGGGGCGTTTGTCGCTGCATAAAAAGTCATCGGCCATGAAGTGTGGGGTGTCAGGCAAGGCCGCCAAACCATCAGGGTTGTAGATCGAGAGTTCATCCCAGCCCCAGAAGCAATCCGGCATAGGTGAGTTTGGATTGAGCACGGGTGGCTGGGACCACTTCAGATGGAACTTGGGTGTCTCGGTCGGGGTGGATGTCGGTCTGGGTGTATGTGTCGATGTTTGAGTTGCAGTTGGAGTCACCTCCTTGGTGGGAGTCGGTGTGGGGATCTCCTCGTTAGTGGTGATTTCGAAGGCCATATCCCATTCGATTGTTCCATCAGGGCCCGTAAGCGGTTGTCCCTGCTGGAAAATGGAACCAATGGTGGGAGCCATTGGACTGAATATCTTAACCGCGAAATCGTTGAAGAAGTGCGGTCGTGTCTTCCAGCCCCAGAAATAGTTCGGGGTTTGAGGAGTACTATAAGCTGCCGAGATGCTGACCCAGAGAACAGCCTGCTGTTCCGGTTGGTAACACCACTGTTCCGGAGGGATTACGAAGTCATAGCGGAAGCAGGAGTCCATGGGTGTTCCCTCGATAAAGTCGCACCCCACATACCTTTCGTTAACCTTGTCCAGGCTCACATGCCATTCGCAGATCATCTGATCTGGATGACTCCAGGGCTGGGTGGCGCTTTTTGGAACATCGGTCCAGATGCCGATGTGGAATCCTACTATATTGTTCGGTGGGGGTTCTGTCCCCTGCCAGTCGATGTAAGAGCCCCACCAGTGGATATCTGTGATCGGACGGTTATCGCTGCACAGGAAGTCATCGGCCATGATGTGTGGGGCATCAGGCAGGGCGATGCCGCCGAGTGGAGCTGGATCGTAGATCGAGAATTCATCCCAGCCCCTGAAGCAATCCGGGAAAGGTAAGGCCGGGTCATAGTCGTTGTTGAGCACCGGTGGTTGAGACCACTTCAAGAAGAACCTGGGTGTATCTGTTGGAGTGGGCGTGACAGTCGGAGTATGAGTGGCTGTAAAGGTTCGTGTCTGTGTGAAGGTGGGTGGGGGTGGAGTATGAGTACGGGTCGCGGTTCGAGTAAAAGTACGGGTAAACGTCTGGGTGAACGTGAATGTCGATGTAGGTGGAGGCGGCGTATTCGTGGGAGTCGGTACCCGCGTAAATGTCCGCGTTGAAGTGAACGTCGAAGTAGGTGGAAGTGGTGGCTGTGTATCCGTTATCGTCGCTGTCCGTGTCCTGGTGGGGGTAAAGGTCGCGGTTCGCGTAGGTGTTCTAGTCCGGGTTCCTGTGTTCGTCTTCGTAGGGCTTTTGGTTATCGTAGGGCTCGGAGTTGGGGTAGCGGTTGAAGTTGCCGTCGCGGTGGGCGTGGGTGTCGGTGGGGGTGGAATGTTGATATAGAACAGGATGAACTCATACCAGGGGATTGGAATCCACCAGATCCTCCTTAGACGCACAACAGGAGGGCCGGTAGGTTCTCGTTTCAGTTCCGTATCCGTTCCGTTATCGGAGTGCATCTCACCGATGGGGGGGGATTGAGTGATGCCATTCCTGCTGATACGGGTGGGCAAGTCATTAAGTACAGTATCCCCCGAGGGGAGCTCCAACTCCAAAAACACATCGAAGAAACTGTCAGCTGGAAAGGATTGCCCGGTCTCCTCCTCCTCAACCCGCCCCGTGCTGGCACGAGTGGGGGACTCACGTAACCTTAAAGTAGTTCCCGGTTCGAGGGGATGCGGAGCAGTCAGATCCATGGAAACCAGTTCAGTCTGAATCTCCGTCCTTCCATCGCCATCGAAATCGGTGGGGGTGCTTCGCCGGATCTCCGCGGTTCCATTAAAGGTTACATTGACCGGGTCGGAGCCATCTATCTCGATTTCGCATCCCATTCCCAACTGGATCCTATCTGTTCCAGCACATGGAAATTCCCCTCCAAAGCCACGATAGAACTCAGGGGCATACTCGATGCTTCCAAGGTCCGCATGCTGTTCAGGAGGGGTAATTGCTTCATATCCAGGTGGTAGATTCTCCTTGACTGAATAATGATCGAGCGGGAGGTCAAGGAAGTCGAGGATCCCGCTAGAGTCCGTCTGCTCCGATCGGGGTGGAAAGCTGGGATTGGTAACTGAGAAAAGGTCAAAGGGGATGAATGGGAGAGGGAAGTAGGGGAAGGGAGTCACCTTGATAATGTAGATGCTCCACCAGGGAATCCACCAGAAGTAAGGGTGGATAAAGGTATAACTCATCGTTTGAATTCGGGCGGCTGGTGGACCGGCTGGGTCTTCCCGGTTGTAGAGATCTATACCTTCTGGATTCATCATGGTGTGAAGGGTGTTTTCAAAAGGCATGGAATTCAGTGGCAGGGATCGCAAATTAATTGCTTCGCGGTTGTATAAGTGTTGAACGGGGCCAAGATCGGTGACTGTGATGTCGAAGAAGACGTCAAAGAAGCTCTCGGCTGGGTAGTCTCCCATCTCGGAGAACAATCGTCCGGGAGAACCGAGTGTGGGAGATTCCCGGATATTAATACCGGCTCCGTCGCTAAGGTTGGCGGCATGAAGCTCGGTGGTGAGAGAATTCTCAAAGAAACAGGAGCTGCGAATGACCCGGGAGGTACCAGTCAGGATAGAAGCTCTGGGATCTCCCGGTGGATTCAAAGGAATGAGAAGCACTTCGCATGTAGTTTGATAACACTCCACCCAGGGCCAGAAAATGAGCCGGCAAGAGAGCAATGTGACTCCCGTAGCCGTTCCGTCCGGTCCGAGGAGAGGAATCTCTCCCGGAGACGACTCAAAAGGATTGTAGGTTTCCTCGGGGGTCGCCATCTCTGTTTCCGGAGTCAATCGCGTGAAAGGAATGCTCTGAGTGTCCTCGGCATCATCCAGATGCACTGGCACGGGATTGTGAAGAGGCGGGAGGCTTCCTCCAAGGTCGAGTTCGAAGAAGACATCGAAGAAACTGTCCACCGTATATTGGCGATCAGGTTGTCTTTGCTTGAGTTGACCGGTGCTGGGAAGTGTGGGTGATTCCCTGACCCTTAGAACACCCAGAGGCGAGGTTCCCGATAGACTCAAGGAGACCATTTCAGTGGGAATGGTTGCACCGGTGGGATCCACAATGGGTGCCTCACGCTGGACGACAACCGAGCCTGAGGCCTTTAGAGTGTGTTGCTGGCCTCCATACTCAACCACCATTTCGACATCGGCCCCCATCTTGTCGAATCCAGGTGGAGGATAACCGGCATGGGCGGATTGAATGCTGCTTGCGGCAAGTAAAAACATTGAAAGTATTGTGAGGACATGCCCCTTTGGGTGGAATATGGGGATGAGACTCATTGCGTTTCTCCTTCCGAGTTAAGCTTGCAGGCGGTATGAGGGGAACACGGCCCCTCCAAGCACAGAACAACAAAGGAGTTTGAGGTCGATGATGAAAAATGCAAACGCTAGAAACTATAACATGCATATATGATGCATAGTTTATATCACCCTGTCAATATAAATTTTCATTTTTTTCCGGGAGTGAAATGGACAACTGTTTTGTTGGACTCACATTGCCATTGAAAAATAAGAATTTGGTATTTGAATGCTGGTGTGCGTATTCTGATTCAGAAAAGGAATTGCTTGGAAATAATTCTATTCTTTAGATTATAGTTCCATCGGTGCAAGAAGGGGAATACAATGCAATTCCATCTTTTTGTGGGGGCCAACTTAAATGAAATTTATTCTTTTCAGCGATAGAATTCGAAAATATCGGAAATTTTAGTAGATTCTCCAAGCAGCGATCTCTGTGTGTTCGCTTTCCACTGTGAAATCCGACTCGGTAAGCGCGCTCCAGGTTCCATTGTTGTAGGCACGGGCTTTAACGGTTGCCGAAGTTGTCAGGGTGAGCACCAATCCGGAGGTACCGGATAGTGCGGAGGAGTTCACTGCCCCGCCTACCAGCCGGGGGTCAGTTCCATTTGTTGTGTAGTAGATGGTACCTGCGGCTGCGGTAATGGTCAGGTGGCTACCAGATGCTATCTTTCCGCCATATTGGCTGAACTCCGGAGCGGCAAGGGAAGGATACAGGCCAGCGGAGATCAGTTGATTCAAGACAATGGTTGTCCGTGTTTGTGGTGAAGCATTGAGATAACTGTCACGCACCCACTCCACATTGTCCAGCCAATCGGCTTGAGTGTAAGGGTTATTCGCGCGTTGGTAGTCACCCCAGCGCGCCGATTCGGCGATAACCGCCAGGTAGATTTCATCGATGCGCGCCTGGTAACGTGCGGCTGCCGCTGAGGGGGTTAATGCGCCATCGTTGAAGAAATGCTTGTGTACACGGTCAGCAAAATGTATTTTGTATTCGGCATTGCTTGTAAGCTTAGCATGGAGAGACCAAGGGTTGAATTTTGAAGCCGACCAAAGATTAGATCCAACCGTGGCATTGACACGGTTGTAGTTGACACCGTTCTGCTCCATAAGCGACCATTCATTGTCATGAGGAAGATATTTGAATCCATCCGGAGTGGCACTATTGATGATAGTATACAAATTACGTGGCATTGAGTTGCTGCCGGGAGGACCAAGGGGCATGTCCTGCGCGCCAGTAAAAAATACAATCAACATGTAATCAATCAGATTATCGGCGTCCAAATAACGGGGGTAGGATGAATTGGGGGTTACCCCATCGGCGTTCAGCCCTTGCAGTTTGAAGTAAGCCGCGGCGGTTGAAACGCCTGAATTGACCAGGTTGAAATAGGCGGTATACAGATTTGTATCACCATCGGTGGCATACATCGTCCCGTTGTCCTCATCGGACTTGATAACATCATAATCGTCATCGTCACCTCCCAAATACGACTCGGCGAATTGAGCCTCCGGGCGTTCCTCGATTTGATACAAGCCCCAATAAATGCCGTCAAGGTACAGATGAAAGAAAAAACCCTCGGTGCTGATGTGTCCCATATCGCGCATGGTGTCATGGGAAAATGGGTCATCTAGAAATGTGCAATATGCGGGATTTTGGTAATGCCAGGCAAAGTTTTGCGAGGCTCGGAAGTCAATCTTGTCAAATTTGGAGGGACCATTCTCTCCAAGTAATGGAAAATTTATTTTAGAATCGCCATATTCGTCGCGCATGATGATGCGGAAAGAATGCTTGGGGTTGCTCGAAGTAGCTGTCGAACCACCGCGGATACGCAAACCTGTGTTGACCTGGAATCCTTCGGTGCCATTGGGATAAATCAGTTCCACGGAGGCGGGACGTTCCCAGCTTTCCCCACTTTTGGAGGAATTCATATAAATTCCAGTGCTTGCGTCAAAAAGGTTAGCGAGGTCTGTTACAATTGAAATGCTGGGGATATCGAGCAAGGCATCATCGATCAAACTGGAGTAGCTGGCGCTGTTGGTGATCTTGGTATCCATCCCATAATCGATTTTCTGGCTGGAGGAACCACCTCCGGGACCGCCACCGGGACCACCTCCACCTCCCGTGCTGCTACTTGGCGACGGCCAATTTGTACCCGGTTTGGTTGCGGGTTGGGTAATGATGCTGTCAATGAAGATATAAGTTTGCGTGTCGGCATTGGTCGAAAACCAGCCGGTCTTGTAGGCCATGGCGCGCAGGACGGTTGTAGTGGAGATGGTGATGGGCCCCGTATAGATGGTGCCGTTGGTTAAGGAGGGTGTGCTGCTATCGGTGGTATAACGGATGGTGGCTCCTTCGGTCTGGGTGGTGATTTCGACTGTAAAGGGGTCTGTGTAGAA